>JADDPY010000657.1:0-11600 GCA_016781635.1 Rubrobacter sp. | reverse complement strand
GAGGGTCGGGGGCTCTTACGCCTTCCTCACCTCGGGGCCGATGCACCACGAGATTGCCCTGCATAGCGCCGGCCCGGACGCCCCCACTCCCCCTCCCGGGGGCACGGGACTCTACCACGTCACCTTCGAGGTCCCCAACAAACACTCGCTCGCCGATGCGTATACGAAGCTCACGGGCGCCGACGTCCCCGTCTCGGCGGTCGACCACGTCATAAGCTGGGCCATATCTACTTCCCGGACCCCGACGGCAACGGGTTGGAGATCTACTGGGACACCCGAGACGAGCCCGGCGGCGAGGAACTCTGGCAGGGCCGCAACCTCCCCATCCCGGAGGAAAAGCTGCGCGTCTCCCCGTAGCGCAGCCCGGTGGACTCACGCCGGTTTACGCGGCTCGGTCTTTGGTATTCCTCCGGATGGAGGTGAGGAGGGCGAGCGGGAGGATAGGGGCTGCGAACATGACGAGGGCGAGGGCGATAAGGTGGAGCTCCCGGGCACCGACGGCGCAACTAAAGAAGATGCCGATCAGGCTCGTCGCGAGGATGGTGCCGAGGTAGCGGGAGGTCATGAACAGCCCCGAAGATGCGCCGGTCTCCTCCTTCGGGGTGTAGTCCAGAAGGGCGTTCTGCAGGCCGAGGTTGCCGAAACCGCTGCCTATTCCGAAGAGGGCGAGGACGAGGACGAGCCAGGGAATGCCCGTCTCGTTGCTCACGGTGAAGAGTAGCAACACCCCGGCCAGGACGGCGAGCGCGGCGACGAGCAGCGCGGGTGCCGGCCCGCGGCGGTCGATCAACCGCCCCGCGAGCGGGGTCGAGACGATGCCGAGGCCCGCTACGGAGAACATGACGAGCCCGGTGGTCCTGACGTCGAGGCCGCCTGCCTCCTGCAGAAAGGTCGGCATCCCGAAAAAGATCGCGTAAAAGACCACATTGAGGAGCACGTACTGGGCGTGTACGAACAGCGTCTCCCTGTTCGAGAAGAAGCGTGGGAGGTTTATGAGCGGCTCCTCGGACCTTCGCTCCTGCAAGTAGAACAGCCACCAGGCGACCGGTGCCGCGAGGGCCGCGTAGAAGTTAGCCTCACCGGAGAGCGAGAGCAGGAAGATCAGGGTCGAGGTGAGGGCGGCGGCAAAGATCAGGATGCCGGGCAGGTCGAGGAGAGGGTGCCTCCCGGTAGCCATCCTCTCGGCGGGATCGCGCGGCAGCACGATCGTCGCGAGCACGGCGGAGACGGCGAGGAACGGCAGGTTGATAAAGAAAAGGAGCCGCCAGCCGCCCCCGTGGACCAGCAGGCCGCCGAGCGACGGGCCCATCGCCGCCGAGATCGAGGCGAAGACGGCGAGCACCCCGAGCGCCGAGGCCCTGCGCTCCGTCACCAGTTCCCGAATGAGCCCGGTGCCGACCGGGAAGAAGACGGAGCTTCCTATCGCCTGCGCCGCGCGGGCGAGGACGAGCCAGGAGAATCCGGGGGAGAAGGGCGCTAGCAGGCTCGACGCGGCGACGAGCGCGAGCCCGCAGAAGAAGACGCGCCGCTTGCCGTAGACGCCGCCGAGCCTGCCGACCACCGGCTGCGCCACCGCGGACGTCAGGTAAAAGATCGAGACGAGCCACGTTACCCCGGCGAAAGAGAGCCCGAACTCGTCCCCGAGGCTCGGCAGGGCGACCGAGATCATGGACGAGTTCAACGGGTTGAGCAGCGTGGCGCTCGCGACGGTCGCGAGCAAGAGGGCCCGCCGGCTTATCAACTACGTCCCGAGCCCCTCCGAGGCGGGACGACCGTCGGGGTCCTCTGGAGACCACTCCGTCGCGACGATCCTGCGTCCGGTGAAGCTACGCGAGTCGTCCGAGGCCAGGTAGACGGCGGGCCTCGCGACGACCTCCGGCCGGAGCAACCCCTTTTTCACATCTTCAGGAAGTCCGGCCGGGATCATGCCTGTCTCCGTCGCCCCGCCGGGGAGCAGAACGTTGACCCGCACCCCCGTCCCTTCGAGGTCCTGGGCCCAGATCACCGACTCGGACTCCAGCGCCGCTTTCGAGGGGCCGTAGGGTGAGAAGCCCAGCCGCTTCATGGTCTCGTAGTTCATGCTGACGTTCACGATGCTCCCCGAGCCCTGCGCGATCATGCGCGGCACGACCGCCCGGGCCATAAGAAAAGGCCCGTTGACGTTCGTGTCCACCACCATCTTCCACGTCCCGGGGTCAACCTCCCAGAAACGGGTAGGCTCCGAGAGGAAGCTCCGCTGACGTATTTCATTCCGCGACCGGCGTTGTTCACGAGGACGTCAACCCTCCCGAAACACCCCACGGTCTCTGCGACCACCCGCTCGCAATCCTCCGGATACGTCACATCCGCAACGAGGGGTAGTACCTTCTCCGCACCGACTTCCTCCGCGAGGCTTTCTATCTCACCGTGTTCGCGGGCGGCCGTCACCGTAACCCGGGCGCCCTCACGCAGGTACGCTGCCGCGATGGCGCGACCTATGCCCCGCCCACCGCCCGTGACGATGGCGACCTTGCCGTCCAGCCTGCTCAACCTTGAACGCAACTCCCTCTAGCGGGTTCGGACGCACACTCACATACGCCTGAAGGGATAATTCTACGAGAAGGGACGAGCCGTGACAATACGGCCCGTCCCTCTTTGACCTTCGGCCTTGCGTACTATCGGTTGACGCTGCTCATGTCGGGGTAGCGGTCGCCTGCGGCCACGCCCTTCGGGGCGGCCTCGTCGATGCGGGCGAGGTCCTCGTCCGTCAGTTCGACCCCGGTTGCGGCGGCGTTCTCCTCCAGGTACTTGCGGCGCTTGGTACCGGGGATGGGGACGAGGTCGTTCCCCTGGTGGAGTAGCCACGCGAGGGCGAGCTGGCTCGGCTCCACGCCCTTCTCCCCCGCTATCTCGCGGACCCTCTCGACAAGCTGCAGGTTCCGGTCGAAGTTCTCGCCCTGGAAGCGGGGGGAGAAGCGGCGGTAGTCGTCCTCCGGCAGATCCTCGAAGCTCTGAATCTGCCCGGTAAGGAAACCACGCCCGAGCGGGCTGTAAGGCACGAAGCCGATGCCGAGCTCGCGGACGGTCGGTAGGATCTCGTCCTCAACGTCCCGGCTCCACAGGCTGTACTCGGTCTGGAGCGCGCTGATCGGGTGGACCGAGTTGGCCTTGCGTATGGTCTCGGGCGCAGCCTCGGAGATGCCCAGGTAACGCACCTTACCCGCATCGACGAGCTCCTTCATGGCCCCCCACGTCTCCTCGACCGGGGTCTCGGGGTCGACCCGATGCTGATAGTACAGGTCGATGTAGTCCACTCCGAGCCGCTGGAGCGACGCATCGCACGACTTCCTCACGTAGTCCGGGTCTCCGTTGACCCCGAGGAAGCTCCCGTCCTCGCCCCGCTGGTTCCCGAACTTGGTGGCGAGCACCACGCTATCCCGCCGGTCGGCGATAGCCTTACCGACTAGCTTCTCGTTTGTAAACGGCCCGTACATGTCGGCCGTATCGAGGAAGGTGACCCCCAGCTCGATGGCACGGTGGATCGTGGAGATCGATTCCTCCTCGTCGCCGGTGCCGTAAAACTCGCTCATTCCCATGCATCCGAGGCCCAGTTCCGAAACCTCCAGCCCCTGGCTGCCGAGCTTGCGCGTGTCCATGAAACTCCAATCAAAATCTCTTTCAAAAACAACTGCCTCATTACCCGATGCAAAAGCTCCCAAACGGCCGGAGGATGGCGCGTAAACGAGCGGCGCCGGGACGCTTCACGCCGAGCCGTGCAATAAGAGCTTGCGCACGAGCCGCGGCACGAGGGCGCCGCTCGCCGTGCTTCTAACCTACGCCGACGCCCTACGGTACAGGCCCGATCGACCCTGGTTTGCGGCGTAACCCGGGAGCGATCAGCCGGAGGGCTCGTAGCCGCCAAGCAGCGTGTGCCCTGCTCGCGTCCAGAAGAAGTCGAGCCCCTCGAAGCCGGCCTCTTCCATCCAAAGCAGGTGCTCGGGAAGGCTCGTCAGGAGCGGCGGGCAATGGGTCTAGAAAAGTCCGCTCGATCCCTCCCCGGCCCGGCACCATCGCCCGGCCAAACTCGACGAAAGACTTGCCCTTTTCTCAGTACCCCGCCGCGCCACCGACAGAACCCGCGCCTTCGTCCATCAATAGCCAGCTCCGCGTAACTTACCGCCACGCTTTTGACGCATACGCCCGGTACAGTCCTAGCCGGGCGGGGACACGTACCCGGGTAGGGCTTCGATGCGGTTCAGCCAAGCGCGCACCGCCGGGTAACCCTCCAAGTCGTAGCCGCCCTCGGGGCAGAGGCGCGAGTATGGGTAGAGGGCGGCGTCTGCGACGCTCGGGCGGTCCCCGAGGAAGAACTCGCGGTCGCCCAGATGTCGCTCCATCACCCCGAGGGCTTTGTAGCCTGCCTCGAAGAGATTTTCGAGCTCTGCCTCCTTCTGGGGCGTGATCTCGACGCCCCGCATGCGCCAGAGACGGGGTTTTGCGAGGTTCGGCAGGATGCTGGACTGCTCGAAGAAAACCCAGCGAAAGGCTTGAGCCCGCTCCGTTTTATCGTCGGGCAAGTAGGGGGTGTCCTCGGCGAGGTAAAGCAGGATCGCGCCGGACTCGGGGAGCATCGTCCCGTCGTCGAGTTCCAGCACCGGGACCTTGCCATCCGGGTTGATTTTCTTCAAGAATTCCGGGGTGTGCGTCTCACCGCCCTTGGTGTCGTAGTTTATTACCTCGCAACTCATGCCCAGGAGCCCCTGAAGCAGCCGAACCTTGTAGCCGTTCCCCGATGTAGGACCGGAATGCAAACGCATCGAGCCTCACCTCTCTTCGTTGTAGACGGCAAGTCTTTGTTGTGTGACGATGCCGTTCGAGCGGCCCTTGCATAGCTTCTCTGCCGCGGTCCGTGCGCTCACGAGCCCTCCCCCGTGCGTATTTTCCTGCGCCAGCGTTCGCGGCCCTCCGTGTACAGGTCGCCGCCGTGCAGGTCGTTGACGACTATGACGGGGAAGTCCTCGACCACGAGCCGCCTTATCGCCTCGGCCCCGAGGTCCTCGTAGGCTATGACCTCCGCCTCCTTCACCCTGTCCGCGAGCAGGGCGGCGGTCCCTTCTACCGCCCCGAAGTAGACGCAACCATGTTCCAGCATGGAGTCACGCACTTCCTGCGAGCGCACCCCTTTACCGACCATGCCCTTGAGGCCGCGTTCGATCAGGAGCGGCGAGTACGGGTCCATCCGGGAGGCGGTGGTCGGTCCGGCCGGTCCGATCGGGTGGCCCGGACGGGCTGGCGCGGGACCGGTGAAGTAGATGATCTGCCCCTCCGGATCGAAGGGCAGATCTCCCCCGTCCCGTATCGCTTCTTTCATCCGGGCGTGGGCCGCGTCGCGAGCCGTGTACACGACGCCGCTCAGGAGCACTACGTCGCCGGTCTTGAGGGATTTGTTCCCCTCCTTTGTCAGCGGGGCTTCGATGCGTATTCCGTCGGCCATCCTCTACAGCTCCGTCGCGGCGACGCGGTGGGAGTGGCAGTCGAGGTTTACCGCGACCGGGAAGGCTGCGATGTGTGTCGGGAAGCTCTCGACGTGGACGCTCAGGGCGGTCTGGGTACCACCGTAGCCCGCCGGACCGATGCCGGTCGCGTTGATCTCGTCGAGGATCTCGCGCTCGATGCCCGCGAGCTCGGGGTCAGGGCTCGGCTCCCCCGAGGGGCGGGTCAGGGCCTTCTTGGCGAGCATCGCGGCCTTCTCGAACGGGCCGCCGATGCCGACGCCGACCGTTACCGGGGGGCTCGCGTTCGGCCCGGCCTTCTCGACCGTCTCCACGACGAACTTCTTCATCTCCTCGACGCCCTCGGCGGGGGTGAGCATCTTGAGCGCGCTCATGTTGTCGCAGCCGGCACCCTTGACCAGCATGGTGAGCTTGAAGCCGTCACCCGCCACGGGCTCGTAGTAGACGATAGCCGGGGTATTGTCGCCGGTGTTGACCCTGTCGACCGGGCTCTTGACGATAGACTTCCTCAGGTAGCCCTCGTCGTAGCCGCGTCGAACCCCCTCGTTTATAAGCTCGCCGATCTCGCCGCCCTCGATGCGCACCTCGCTCCCCATCTCCACGAAAAAGACGGCGTAGCCGGTGTCCTGACAGAACGCGATGCATCTCTCCTTGGAGACCTCCGCATTCTGGAGCAGCCTCTCCAGAACCTCGCGGCCGTGCGGCGACTCCTCGTCTTCGAGGGCGCGGCGCATCGCGGCGAGGTGGCTCTCCGGCAGCTCCGTGTTCGCCTCGATGCACAGGTCGCGGACGACCTCGACTACCTTTTCCCCTGGGATTTCCCGCAAAATTCCTCCTCACCTACCCGATGTTCTACTCGCGTTAGTTTGCCTATCTGCGCAACGGCCCGCCACCCTCATCGCCGCGGCCGATCCGGCATCGGTCAGCACGGTCGGCCTACGAGGCAGCCGGATCCCGCCGCTCGGGGAACTCTTGGTCCACCCGGAGCATCTTCTCCTGGAGGCCGCCTCGTTGGCGATCTACGCCGTGTGTTCGGTGCGGGGTCAACAGTGCGCCGCGACGATCACCGAGCGGCGCGACGCAGCGGCTTCCGATTCCATGCAGCGCCGGATATATGGACCATCCGGATGGCGAAGAAGCTTTTGAACAAGCCGCGTCCCCGGTTCAGAGCCAGCCGCGCCGCTTGAATACCAGGTAGAGCACGATAGAAGCTACGACCATCAGGGTCAGGGCAAACGGGTAGCCGAGAAGCCAGTGTAGCTCCGGCATGTGGTCGAAGTTCATGCCGTAGATGCTCGCCACGAGGGTCGGGGTGAACAGGATGGCCGCCCAGGCGCTGATCTTCTTTACCTCGTCGTTCTGGCCGACCCCGACCAGGGTCAGATTCACGCTCAACACGTTGGTGAGCAGCTCGCGGAAGGCGTCGACCTGCTCGGTCACCTGAAAGACGTGGTCCTGCACGTCGCGCAGATATCTGCGCACCTCCTCGTCAACGGTGTGCCTCTCGCCCCCCGCGCTCAGGCGGTCCAGGACGGGGCCCAGGGGCTTCGCAGCCCGCTGAAACTGGATGACCTCGCGTGAGAGCTCGTAGATCCTTCGGGAGACGCCCGCGTTCCCCGAGAAAACCTCCGTCTCGATCTCGTCTATGTCGTTCTCCAGGCCCTCGACCACCGGGGCATATCCGTCCACCACCTCGTCCATGATCGCGTAGAGGATCGCCTCCGGCCCCCGTCGCAGAAGCTCCGGCTCCGCCTCCAGCCGCCGCCTCACCTTGCCGAGGTTCGGGGCCTCACCGTGGCGCACCGTCACCACGAAGTCGTCCCCCACGAAGACATGAAGCTCACCGAACTCCACGGTCTCGGTCTCGTCGACGTACCGCGCCGCCCTCAGGACCACGAAGAGCGTCTCGCCGTAGCGCTCCAGCTTCGGCCGCTGGTGGGCAGTCACGGCGTCCTCGACCGCTAGAGGATGCAGCCCGAACTCCCCGGCCACCGAGGAGAATTCCTCGTGAGAGGGCTTGTAGAGGCCGATCCAGGCAACCCCGCGCTGCTTGCGGCAGGCGTCGTAGGTCTCCTGCAAGGAGAGAGGTTCGGCGGTCCTACGGCCGTCCACGTAGATGGCGCTGTCCACGATCATGTACGAATCATACGCCTTCCGGGGCAAGAAATATCCAGGACCGAAGAGGCCGACGACCGGGTCTTCTTCTCCGCGAACGGATCCACGATCCGTTTAGCTTCGGCCCCAAAGCCCGGACCTGGCGTAGCTACGTGGCACGTGCCGGTCCGGGCAGTTTTTCGCAGCGTTACCCTATAACGTCGAGAGCCGAGCCGACGATGGTTTCGGGGTCGATGGCGTGATGCTCGTAGAGGTCGTGCAGGTCTCCCGATTGCCCGAAGTCCGTAACCCCGAGGCAGGATATAGGGGTCGTGCGCACCGCGCCGAGAAAGCTCAGGGTGTGCGGATGGCCGTCCAGCACGCTCACGATCGGCAGCGGCCGATCCGGCGGGAAGAGAGCGTCGAGGATAGCGTATGGCCCCTCGCCGAAGCCCTGCCTCGCCCTGAGCGCCCTGAACACGAGATCCGGGCTCGTAAGGCACACGACGTCCGCCCCGATGTTCCCCTCCGCTTCCAGTACCTCGGCCGCCCGGACGACCTCGGGCATCATCGCGCCGACCCCGACGAGGGTGACGACGGGTTTCAGGCCCCGCTCCGCCGCGTCCCTCAGCCTGTACCCTCCGGCGAGGACGTCCCGACGCCTCTGCTCCCTGTTTTTCGCATCCTCCGGTACCCGGACGAGCGCTTGGTCCATAGGCCGGGTGGAGAGGCGAAAGTACCCCGACTCGCCGTCGGGTTGTCCGAGGCGGCCCAGGGCGTGCAGGAGGGTCCACTCCAGGTCCTGGCCGAAGGCGGGCTCCCAGGCCACGACGCCGGGCTGCTCGATGCCGATGGAGGGGGTGTAGATGGACTGGTGGGCCCCGCCCTCGGGGGCGAGCGTCGTGCCGGAGGGGGTGCCTATGAGGATCGACTGGCCGCCCGAGTAGACGCCGAAGGACCACGGCTCCAGGGCGCGCCCGACAAACGGATCGTAGATCGTGCCGATGGGCAGGAGGGGCTCTCCGTCGCGGCTCCAGGTCGAGCCGAGCTCGCCGATAAGGCCGACGAGGTTCGTCTCGGCGATGCCGAGCTCTATGTGCTGGCCGCCCCGGGTCTCGCGCCACTTCAGCATCGTCTCGGGGTCGTCCTCGAACCAGTCCGTCCGGTCCTCAAGCGACCAGATGCCTACCTTGTTGATCCAGCCGCCGAGGTTCGTCGAGGAGGCTACGTCCGGGCTGACGGTGACGATCCTGCTCGCAACCTCCCCGGCGGCCCTGGGGAGCTCGGCGAGCAGCCGCCCGAGCTCCTGCTGGGTCGAGGTCTCGCCCCGGTAGCCGCGCCCCATCTCGGCCGGCACCTCCGGAGCCGCTGTCTGCTTCCCCGGACCACGCCGCTCCAGCCGGCCCGCCACCTCCCGGCAGAGCTTCGCCTCGGGGCTGCCCTGGGGGAAGGCCGCCCACGGGTCGTCGTGGGCGGCGCCGAGAGCGGGGGCGAGCTCTTCGTACTGCTGGGCGGTAAGGAGCGCCGAGTGGTTCTGGGGATGGCCCTCTATGGGCAGGCCCCGGCCCTTCACGGTGTAGGCGAAGACGACCGAGGGACGGTCGTCCGCGGCGTCGGCCTCGCGGTAAGCCTCGACGAGGCTCCCGAGGTCGTGCCCGCCGAGGTCGCGGACGGCCCGGAGGAGCTCCAGGTCGTCGAGGTCGTCGACGAGGCGCAGAAGCTCGCGCCGCCCCCGCCCGTCCCCCGGCAACCGGTCCCTGAGGTCCGAGGCCGGGATGCGGAGCAGACGCTGATACTCGGCGTTGCCCATCTCGTCGATCCTGCGCCTCAAAGCCTCGCCGCCGGGGCGCGCGAACAGGGAGCGCAGGAGCCGCCCGTACTTGACGGTTACGCACTGCCATCCCGCCGCCTCGAACATGCCCTGCAGGCGGTCGGCGGCGATGTTCGGGACCACCCGGTCGAGGGTCTGGCGGTTCAGGTCCACAACCCACATCACCTCACCGAGACCCGAGACCGCCGGGTCCGCGATCGCCTCCCAGCACGCCCCCTCGTCGAGCTCGGCATCGCCGATAAGCGCGATCTGGCGGCCCGCCGCCTCGGCGTCGAAGTGCTCCCTCACGTACCGATTCGCGACGGCTCCCCAGATCGGGGCGGTCGCACCGAGGCCCACGGAACCGGTCGAGTAGTCCACGGGGTACGGGTCTTTGGTGCGGCTCGGGTAGCTCTGCAACCCCCCGTAGGCGCGGAGCTCGGTGAGATATTTACCGTCGAGGCGGCCGAGGAGGTAGCTGATCGCTTGTAGAACCGGCGAGGCATGCGGCTTGACCGAGACGCGGTCCTCGGCGTTCAGGTGCGCGAACCACAGGGCCGTCATGATCGAGACCATGGAGGCGCTCGAAGCCTGGTGGCCGCCGACCTTGATCCCGGAGCGGTTCGGCCTCACGCGGTTGGCGTGGTGAACCACGGAGGTCGCGAGCCACAGGATGCGCCGCTCTACGCTGGCAAGGGTCCCGGGGTCGACCTCCAGGCCCGCGGCACGCGTCCCCGGCGCCGCCTGCATGCTCCCGACAGCCCTCCCGATCTCGGGTTCTGCTCCCATGCGCTTCCTCCCTCTGGTTGCGACTCGCGCTGCGCGGCCCGCCTTCCCCCGGCGAAAGCCACCCCAGTCTTACCAATCCTCCACGCCAAAACCGGCGGTACACCAGGATCAGCACCACACCTCCCCCGGTATTGTAAAGGGCCGAGGACATCACCCGCACCTCGCGTCATGCCTGGAAAGCTTCCCGGCAGACCACCCAAAATGTCCGTCTCCTCCTCGCCCCTTGGGACACGAAAGCTTCGCGCCTCCGTCGGCGCAGCTATTGGATCGCCGAGAACCTCGGCCACCCCGTGCACCAAGCTCTGTTTCTCGACTCCCCGAAGTACCGTTATGGGTGGTCGGCGAGACCCATGCTCGATGCCTTCCGCGGCGGGAGAAAATCCCCGGTGCGGTCTTTACCTTTCTTTCCGGGCGATACGCTCGGCCGTCCATTCGCCCCGGGCTTCCGGTACTCCACTCCCGGCGTCGAAGGAGCCGACCATCACGTCGCCATCTACCCGGCCCTCGAAGCGTGCCTTCGGCCTCAGCCCCGGCGCACCGCGCACCGCGAAGCTCAAGGCGTCGCCCCTGAGCTTCGCCTTTCGCAACGGGACCCGCCCGCCGTCGAAGAGGAGCGCCCCGTGCACCTTCTGAAAGCGCCGGACGATCTCCAACCCGAACTCCTCGCCGTTCGGCCCCGTAAGGCGCCAGGTTCCGCCCGCGTCGGCCGGGACGACCCACAGGTGGAGACGATGCTCCACCCGGGGAGCCTCCCCGGCCCCGAAGAGGTCACGGGTCCCCAGCGTTCGGTCAGGCTCCCAGTCGCCCATCCCGAAGTTGTGTGAGACGACCCTGGCCCCCGGACGGAGCTCGCCGAGCAGCCGCGGCCTGAGCTTCAGGTTGAGCCGGGGCAAGAGGTAGAGCGTCACCACCGTCGCCCCCGCAAGCTCCGTCCGAAACAGGTCCTCGCCCACGAAATTCACCCGCCCTTCCAACCCGGCCCGGCGCGCATCCTCCCGGCTGCGACGCAGAAGCTGCGGGCGGATCTCAACGCCCCGGGCCTCGCGCACCCCGAACCGCACCACCGCCGCGATGGCCGTCCTGCCGTCGCCGCTCCCGAGATCGTAGAGCACGTCCTCCGTCCCGACCTCGGCGAGGCGGAGCATCGAATCGACGACCTTCTCAGGGGTAGGCAGCCACACCACGTCCGGCCTCTTGCGCGCCACCTCAGCACCCTCTTCCAAGCAAACAACCCACGCTACCAGCAATGCGGGTCGCCAAGCTTCCGGGCACGTCTGTGCCGCCCGTTCTCATAACAACGGAACGTATAGCAGACGTTTGATCTCAACTACCGTCATACGGAAGCGTAAAAACGAATAAAGAGCGGAGAGGGTGGGATTCGAACCCACGAGACGGCGTTAAACCGCCTACGCGAT
>JADDPY010000350.1:4979-13533 GCA_016781635.1 Rubrobacter sp. | reverse complement strand
CATTGACCCAGCACCTCGACTCCAGGTTCTAAGGAGCATTCCTTTTGGCGAAGCGTGACTACTATGAGATCCTGGGCCTTGCGCGCGAGGCCTCGGAGACGGAGATCAAAAAGTCCTACCGGCGGCTCGCTCGCCAGCATCATCCGGACGCGAATCCGGACGATGCCGGCGCGGAGGAGCGCTTCAAGGAGCTGACCGAGGCGTACGAGGTACTCTCGAACCCCGAATCGAGACAGGCCTACGACACCTACGGCCATCAGGTCCCACGCGGCGCCGGGGGCGGAGGGCCGGGCGGCGGGGACCCGTTCGGTGGCTTCCAGGACATCTTCGACGCGTTCTTCGGGGACCGGTTCGGCGGAAACTTTTTCGGCGGCGGTGGCGCTCCGGCGCGCGGGGAGGATGCCGAGGCCGAGGTCGAGATCTCGCTGCGGGAGGCCGCGTTCGGGGCGGAGCGCGAGGTGAACGTCCAGGTGGTGAAAAACTGCGAGGTCTGTGATGGCATAGGCGGAACGAAGTCTCATCAGTGCGAGACCTGCGGTGGAGCCGGGGCGGTGCGGATGGTTCGACAGAGCCTGCTCGGCCAGATGGTCAGCACGGGCGCCTGCCCGACCTGCTCGGGGCGTGGCAGGATCATCGACGAGTCGTGCGAGAATTGCTACGGGAGCGGTCGCGTCTCGGAGGTGGTGACGCGCCGGGTCTCCGTCCCCGGCGGGATCGAGAGTGGGATGAGGATTCGCCACACCGGCCAGGGCCACAGGGGAGAACGTGGCGCCCCGGCGGGAGACTTGTACGTCAGGGTAAGGGTACAGGAAGACCCGGAGCTTATGCGCGACGGGGACGACCTCGTACACAGGATGAGGGTCAACTTCGTGGACGCTTCCCTGGGGACCGAGGCGGAGGTGCCGACGCTGGAGGGCAGGAAGGGCGTGAAGGTGGAGCCGGGGACGCAGCCCGGCGAGACTTTGACCCTCAGGGGTGAGGGTATGCCCCGCCTCAGGCGCCGGGGACGCGGTGACCTCAAGGTCGTCGTGGACGTAATGGTGCCGACGCGCCTCAACCACGAACAGCGCGACCTTCTGCGGCGCTTCGAGGAGATCAGCGGCGAAGAGACCTACAACGGCGGCGGAGAATCCTTCTTCGATCGCCTGAGGGCCGTCTTCAGGTAGGTCCGGCGGGTTTCTAGTGGCCGTCCGTACACGAGTCTTCTCAAACGCTCGCCTCTCGGTGGGTGAAGTATTACGCTTGCCCGAGGAGGAGAGGCAACACCTCTTCAAGGTCCTTCGCGCGCGGGCCGGGGAAGCCATCGAGGTCGTGGACGCCTCAGGACGGCTGTTCTTCGCGGAACTCTCGGAGGGGCGGGAGGCGGTCGTGAGCGAGGAGCGCCCGGCCCCGGCCGACGAGGGTGGCGTTACTCTCTATCAGGCGGTGCCCAAGGGGCGTCACATGGACCTCGTGGTCGAGAAGGCGACGGAGCTCGGGGTGGGGTGTATCGTGCCGCTCGCGACCGACCACGGTGTGGTGCGGCTCGATCGGGGCGACGGCAAGGTCGAGCGGTGGCGCCGGGTGGCGGTCGCGGCTGCGCGACAGTCGCGGAGGCTGCGGGTGCCCGAGGTCCGTGAGGTTATACCCTTCGCGGGGGCCGTGGAAGAGGCCGGCGAGTCTGGAGTGCTGCTGCACAACGGCCCGGATCTGCCCCCGCTAGAGGTAACGGTATCGGCGGGGGGTGCGGTGAGTCTCTTCGTCGGCCCGGAAGGGGGCTTCAGCGAGGGGGAATTAGAGCTCGCCGTGGAGAACAGGATCAGGCTCGCCTCGCTCGGGCCGTTCAGGTTGCGGAGCGAGACCGCCGGGATGGTGGCTGTTGCGCGGGCTTGTGCTGCGGTGAATAGGATCGAGGAAAGTGCAGCAGGGAACGTTGAGAGGAGAGCATGAGCGACGACAATTGCGTGTTCTGCAAGATCGTGGGGGGCGAGTTGGAGGCCGAGATCTTGCGCGATGAGGACGGCGTGCTCGCCTTCCGGGATATCAACGGTCGGGCACCGGTCCACGTGCTCGTTATCCCAAAGGAGCACGTCTCCTCGCTAGCCGGGATCGGGAAAGTCCCCGACGGCGTGACGAAGCGCATCTTCGAGGTCGCGCAAGATGTTGCCGAGAGCGAGGGTATAGCTAAATCTGGGTATGCATTCAGGATAAACAACGGCCCGGACGCAGGCCAGGAGGTCTTCCACCTCCACGCCCACGTCATGGGCGGCGAGAGGGTGAGGATGCCGTAATGGCGGTACGCGAAGACGTTGCACGTGATACAAAAGAGGCGATGAAGAACCGCGACAAGGGGCGGGTCACCGCCCTACGCATGATCTCCGCAGCCTTGCAGAACGCCGAGATCGAGAAGGGGCAACCCCTGAACGACGAGGACGAGATGGCCGTCCTCCGGCGCCAGGTCAAGCAGCGCGAGGAGTCGGCCGAGGCGTACCGGAAGGCCGGCAGGGAGGAGCAGGCCGAAGCCGAAACCGATGAAGCCGAGATCCTGCGCGCCTACCTTCCCACCCCGCTCTCGGACGAAGAGCTCGAAACCCTCGTCGACCGGGCCATAGAGGAGACGGGTGCCTCGAGCATGAGGGAGATGGGGGCGGTCATGGGCCGGGCTAACGTGATGGCCGCCGGGAGAGCCGATGGCAAAAAGCTCTCCGGGATCGTACGAGATCGGTTGCAGGGCTAATATTTAACGTAGCACTAGAAGGTTAAGGAGGAAATACGGATACCAAGTCTGGAAATCAGGTCGAGGCAAAGCTGGTGGTTCCACCGGGGAGGCAGTACGAGGTCTTCGGGGACCGGGACTCGGTTCTGAGAAGGGTCGAGGAGCTTGTGGAGTGCGAGGTCATCGTTCGCGGGAACGAGATCGTTCTGCGCGGGCACGAGGACGCCGTCGAGAGGGCGGAGGTCGTCTTCGACGGCCTCGTGGACCTCGCGGAGAGGGGGAACTCGATCACCCCTGAGACCGCCGAGAGGCTTTTCAAGATGGGCTCCGGTGGTAAAGGCAAAGAGGTGCTCGGGGACCTGATCCTCACGCACCGGGGCCGACGCGTGGCGCCGAAGACCCGCAACCAGAAATCCTACACCGACGCTATCCGCAACCATCAGGTCGTTTTCGGGGTGGGGCCCGCGGGGACGGGGAAGACCTACCTCGCGGTGGCGCTCGCGGTCGACGCGCTAAACCGGGGAGAGGTCAACAGGATCATCCTGACCAGGCCCGCCGTCGAGGCGGGGGAGTCGTTGGGCTTCCTGCCGGGCGACGTGATGGCGAAGGTCGACCCATACTTCAGGCCGCTGTACGACGCTCTGTACGAGATGATCGACCCGGCCAAGTTCGGCGGCCACCTGGAGCGCGGCACGATCGAGGTCGCGCCCCTCGCCTTCATGCGAGGCCGGACGCTCAACGACGCGTTCGTGATCCTGGACGAGGCCCAGAACACGACCCCGCAGCAGATGAAGATGTTCCTCACGCGCCTCGGCTTCGGCTCGAAGATGGTCATTACGGGTGATGCCACGCAGGTTGACCTACCCAGGGGCAAGACCAGCGGTCTCGACGATGCCCAACGGGCTCTGGCCGGGGTCGACGGGGTCGCCGTCGTGCGCCTCAAGCGCGACGACATCGTTCGGAGCGACCTGGTGATGCGCATCGTGGACGCTTACGAGCGGGCCGGCGACCCTTCCGGGTTATCCTAAAGGACCCGGAACGGGCATAATAGCGGTGTCGTGAACGAACCCCCATACAACGAGGCACGCGAGGGCCACGCCCCGAACCTCCCGGATAACCCTAACGGGGCCGTCCCGGAGAACGGAGCGTCGCAGCCACCCGCGGCCGAGGTTCCTCCGGACTGGGCTCCGGTCCCCGGCAGAAAGCCGGAGGAGTTCCACAGGCCGCCGACGCGGCTCGAGAGATTCCGGGGATGGGTCGAGAGGTTACCCCGGCAGCGGTTCTACATATTCCTGCTCTTCTTTACCTGGCTCTCGCTCACGGTGCTTATAAGCCTCGACTCGCGCCCGACCTTCGCGTCGGGGGGGCTAAGCGGCGGCGAGGGTTACGAGGCGGGTAGCATCGCCCGGGACGACATCTACGCTCAGCGCGGCGTCTCCTACGTCGACCCGGTAGCCACCGGGGCCGCGCGTCAAGAAGCTAGAGATGCAGCCCCGGAGGCATATCGACAGGACGACGCAATCGCCACCCGGCAGGTTGACGCGGTTGAGGGTTTCTTCGACGAGGTGCGCGGTATCCGGTCCGGGGACGGCGAGCCCGAGGAGAAGGTCTCCCGGGTGGCCGGAGCTTCTCCCTTCCCTCTCCCCGAAAGGGTGGCTCGTTCGCTGGTGTTCCTTGACGACGAGCGGGTGGACGAGGCGGAGCGTTACACGGTGGAGAACCTGCGTGAGCTGTACGCGGAGACGGCGGTCGCAGACGACGGCGTCGAGGCGTCGCGGTCGGCATTCGTTGAGCTTGCGGAGGGACGGGACAGACTTTCGGACGCGGCCAGCAGGGACGCTTCGGGCGAGCTTGCGGACGTAGTGAGTGTCCTCAGCATAGGCTATCTGGAACCAAACTTTGTTGTGGATCGGGCGGCGACGGAGGCG
This sequence comes from Rubrobacter sp., assembly GCA_016781635.1. Classification (GTDB taxonomy): domain Bacteria; phylum Actinomycetota; class Rubrobacteria; order Rubrobacterales; family Rubrobacteraceae; genus Rubrobacter_F. Next base: position 8,910 of record JADDPY010000350.1, on the reverse strand, counting down.
GCGCGGGACGCGGCCAGCGACGAAGTCAAGGACGTCTCGGGGCGGGTCGCCCAGGGGGAGCTCGTTGTCGCTCAGGGGGAGGTACTCGACCAGGGTGACGTCGTCCGGCTCCAGGCCCTGGGGCTTGCGGGCGGGGCGAACCCCTGGTCCGTGTTCCTCGGGGTTGGGATCGTGGTGGCGACCGAGATGTGGATCGCTTGGTACTTTCTGGAGCGTTTCGGGAAGAGGATCCTCAAGGGGAAGGCCGCCGTCAGAATAGTGCTCGCCGCCTCGCTCCTGATCCTGTTTACGGCGCTCGCTCGCGTGTTCGTCATGCTCTCGCTCCCGTACTATCTCATCCCGCTCGCGGGCCTCTCGATACTCGGGACGATCCTGCTCGGGCCGCGCCTGATGTTCCTGATGGTCGTTATCGAGAGCGTCAACATCGGCATCATCGCGGGCAACGACTTTTTCCTTGCGTCCGTGCTGCTCCTGACCTCGGGGTTCGCCATCTACACGGTCCTGCGCGTCGGCCCGAGGACGGAGTTTTTGTGGGCGGGGCTCCTCATAGCGGTGGTCACGGGGATAGTAACCTTCGCGTTCGCCCTGATCGGGGGCGGCGGCCTACGCGCCGCTATCGGGCAGGGCGGCATCGGGCTAGCGAACGGCCTGCTCTCGCTAATGCTCGCGATGGTGCTCCTGCCGCTCCTGGAGAACGCCTTCAACATCCTCACGCCGCAGAAGATGCTGGAGCTCGCGGATACGGGCAACCCACTCCTGCACAAACTGCTGAGCGGAGCGCCCGGCACCTTTACCCACTCCATCCAGGTCGGCAGCCTCGCGGCGAATGCCGCGGAGCGGATCGGAGCCGACCCGTTGCTCGCCCGCGTCGGGGCGTACTACCACGACGTCGGCAAGCTCGAGCACCCGTACTACTTTATAGAGAACCAGATCGGGCGAGCCAACCCGCACAAGAGCCTCACGCCCGCGCTCTCGGCCCGAATCATCAAGCGTCACGTGAAGGACGGGCTCAGGTTGGGGCGCGAGTGGAACCTTCCGCAGGAGGTCCTCGATATGATCGCCCAGCATCACGGCACGACCCGCATCGAGTACTTCTACCGCCGGGCCCTCGAAGATTCCCTCGGCGGCGACCTCGCCGGTGTCGACGTCCGCGAGGCGGACTTCCGCTACCCGGGGCCGAAGCCGAAAAGCAAGGAGGCCGGCATCCTGATGCTCGCCGACTCCATCGAGGCGACCGTGAAATCCCTCGACAAGCCGACCCCGAAGCGCATCGAGGACATTGTCGCCGGGACCATCCGGGGCAAGCTCGAGGACGGTCAGTTCGACGAATGCCAGCTGACGATGCACGAGATCCACGAGACGGGCGAGGCGATCCGCGAAGCCCTCATAGGCTTCATCGGGCCGCGCATCGAGTACCCCCAGCCCCCAGCCCAGAAGCCTGCATCCGCCCGCGGCACGACCGCGTAGGGAAGTTATGACCTTCTCAGTTGCCGTCCTCGACGAAGTTGAGTACGGTGAACTCTCCGCCGAGCGCGCAACCGAGCTATGTGCCGCTTCGTTCGCCGCCCGTGGCTACGACCCTGAGCGTATGGGTGAAGTTTCGGTAGCCCTCGTAGACGAAGAAACTATTCGAGAGTTGAACCTCAAGTACAGAAGCAAAGACTCCCCGACCGATGTACTGAGCTTCGAGATCGACGGGCCGTACGGTGAGATGGTCGGGGAGATCGTGATTTGTCCGAGCGTGGCAAGCTCGGAGATGGGGATCGAGGAGCTCGTGGTACACGGGGCGCTGCACCTCTCGGGCATGGACCACGGCGAGGACTTCGAGGCGAGCGAGATGGCGTTCGCGCAATATGAAGTACTGAGGGACGTGGGTGGCGGGGGATAAGAAGCTCGCGAGGCCCAGCAAGGGCCAGCAGGGGGTAGCCCGGTCCTTCAACCACGCCTACCGGGGCCTCGTCTACGCTGTGCGCACGCAGCGCAACATGCGGTTTCACGTCGTCGCGTCGGCGGCTGTGCTCGTCCTCAGCCTGCTCGTCGGGGTGAGCAAGTTGGAGCTCGCGATGCTAGTCCTGATTATTCTGGTCGTCTTTGTCGCCGAGATGTTCAATACGGCTATGGAGTTCGCCGTGGACCTCGTCACCCAGGAATATCATCCTCTGGCGAAGCTCGCCAAGGATGTCTCGGCGGGGGCCGTGCTCGTGGCGAGCATCGCGGCGGTCCTTGTAGGGTATCTGATCCTGGGTGACGATCTCGGTCCGTTCTCGCTGGAGACCTTGAACAGCGTTGGGCGCTGGCCGGGGCATCTGACGGTCGTGGCGTTCGTCCTGGTCGCTATCGCCGTGGTCCTCGGCAAAGCGCTAGCCCGTTCTCCGAACACCTTTCTCGGTGGGATGCCCTCGGGGCACGCCGGGGTCGCGTTCGCCGCGTGGGTGGCGGCGAGCTTCGTCGCATCGGACGGCTCAGCGCGTTACGCCGGGTTGATCTCCGCTATCACCCTGCTCATGGCCCTCCTCGTCTGCCAGAGTCGGGTCGAGGCGGGCTTCCACTCCTTCTACCAGGTTGCCATCGGCGCGGTCCTCGGCATCCTAATCGCCGTCGCCGTATTCCAACTCCTATAGAATCGAGAACATGCAACTCTATGACGCAATCCACGCCGCGAGGGCGATTTCGAAGCAGGCCTATGCTCCGTACAGCGGTTTCCGGGTCGGGGCGGCCATCCTTACGGAAGGCGGTACCCTGTACGACGGATGCAACGTCGAGAACGCCTCGTATGGGCTCTCGATCTGCGCCGAGCGTGGTGCTGTGATGAAGATGATCGCCGATTCGCCGCCGGAGGATCGAAGGATACGGCTCGTCGCGGTGGTCAGCCCGAACACGGCCCCCTGTTTCCCCTGCGGCGCCTGCCGCCAGGTCCTGCGCGAGTTCGGTTGCGAGGAGGTCGTCGTGCTCGACGCAGAGGGTGCCCCGAGCCGCTACCCATTCGAGGAGATCCTGCCGAACTCGTTCGGGCCGGAGGCCCTATGATCGTCAACGGTCAGGAGGAAGGCTTCAAGAGCGGTTTCGTCGCCATGGTGGGCCGCCCGAACGTTGGGAAGTCGACCCTCATCAACACCCTCGTCGGCACCAAGGTCTCCATAACCTCTCCCCGCCCTCAGACCACGCGTAGCCCCGTCCGCGGGGTGCGCAACGGTCCGGGCTATCAAGTCGTCTTCGTGGATACCCCCGGCTCCCAGAAGCCTCGCGATACCCTACGAAGCCGCATGCAGCAGCAGGTCCTCGACAGCCTCAGGGAGGCCGACGTCGTTCTGCTCCTCTTCGATGCCATGGAAGTACAGGGGGAGCTCGGCACCGGCGACCGTTACATAGCCCGGCTCGTCGCCGACTCCGGGACGCCTGCGATCGCCTGCGTGAACAAGGTCGACCTGCTGCGCGACCAGGAAGCCGTACTGCCGGTTATAGAAGCCATCTCGGGTATCAGCTCTTACGAGGAGATTTTCGCCCTCAGCGCCCTCAAGGGGCTGAACGTCGAGCCCCTTACGGAGGCCGTGGTGGGGCTCTTGCAGGAAGGGCCGCGGTACTTTCCGGAGGGGGCGGTCACGGACTTCCCCGAGTCGTTTATCCTCGCGGAGTACGTGCGGGAGAAGGCGCTGAACGCTCTGAGGGAGGAGGTTCCGCACTCGATCGTCGTCGAGATCGACGAGGTGGAGCGTAAGGAGAACGTTACGGTCGTCTACGCCATCATCCACGTCGAGCGGCCGTCGCAGCGTATGATCGTGCTGGGGAAGAACGGTAGCATCATCAAGCAGATCGGCACGCAGGCGCGCCGCGACGTCGAGAAGCTGCTCGGTACCCGGATCTATCTGGACCTGAAGGTGAAGGTCACGCCCGGCTGGAGAAACGACCCGAGGTTCCTGGAGCGGCTCGGGCT
>JADDPY010000350.1:0-4939 GCA_016781635.1 Rubrobacter sp. | reverse complement strand
GCGTGGCCGGTTGGGCATGAGGGTCAGGGAGTTTGCGAAGACGGTGGATCACACCCTCCTCAAGCCTAACTCGACGGAGGCCGAGATCCGCAATCTCTGCGAGGAGGCGGCCGGCTACCACTTCGCCGCCGTCTGTATCCTTCCGTGCCACGTCCGGCTCGCCGCGAAAACGCTTCGGGGGACGGATGTCAAGGTCGCAACGGTGGTGTCGTTCCCGTTTGGCGCGGACACTACGGTGGTGAAGGCCGCGGCGGTAAGAGACGCCATCGTGGGCGGTGCTTCGGAGATAGACGTGGTGATGAACATCTCGAAGTTCCTCTCGGGTGAGTTTTCGTATGTGGCCGAGGAGCTTGCGAGCCTTAACGGCGAGGTGAGCGCCGTGGCGATGAACAACGGCCTGAACGACGCCGTGCTCAAGGTCATTATCGAGGCGGGCTACCTTACGGACGAGATGAAGCGTCTCGCGGTCCAGATCGTGGCCTCAAGCGGCGCGGACTTCGTGAAGACTTCGACGGGGTTCGGTCCGGGCGGGGCCGTTACGGAGGATGTCTCCCTGCTCCGCGAGGAGGCGCCGGAGGGGCTCTCGGTCAAAGCGTCCGGCGGGATCAGGACGCTGGAGGACGCCATCGAGATGCTGAACGCGGGGGCTTCGCGCATCGGGACCAGCGGGAGCGTGGCGATTATGGAGGAAGCGGAGAATGGCGGTCTACAAGAGTAAGGGCATAGTCCTCCGTTCGATCCGCTACGGAGAGGCCGACCGCATCCTCGACCTCTACACGAGGGACGCGGGGCTGGTCTCGGCGATCGCCAAGGGCATACGCCGCACCAAGTCCCGCTTCGGTGGGCGGCTGGAACCGCTCTCCTGCGTGGACTTCCTCGCCTACGAGGGGCGCTCGCTCGACACTATCACCCAGGCCGAAGTATTGAGGAGCTTCCACGGCATCCGAGAGGACCTCGCAAGCCTGGAGACGGCCGGCGGTATCGTGGCGACGACGCGCGCCCTCGCGGGCGGGGACGAGGCGGACCGTAGGGTTTTCAACCTGCTTTACAACGCCCTCGACACCCTCGAGGGCCGAGCGGAGGGCCGCCGCAGCGTCGAGTCCGCCTTCGCGCTCAAGCTCTCGATGCTCTCCGGCTACGCCCTGCGTCTCGACGCCTGCGTCTCCTGCGAGCGGGACCTCGACGGGCTCGCGGACGAGGGCTTCCTCTACTACGCCCCGACCCTGGGCGGCGTGCTCTGCCCGGAGTGCCGCCGGGCGGGCTACACCGGTGACGCGTTCCCGCTCCCCGACGGGACCCTCGACGCGCTCCGGACGCTGCTAGCGAGGCCGCTGAAGGAGGCGCGAGTGGGGGACGGACCGGGGGAGAGCGTGCGCAGGGTCGTCGCCGCCCACGTTATCGCCCACGCCCCCGGGAATGCGTCCTTCCTCGATAACTCCGACCGGCGTTCGGCGCGTCCCGCGTGACGGAGCCGAACCTGCGCATGGGCGGGGTGGAATCCGGATGGGCCTGCGAGACGACCGTTGGTCGCCCGAGGCCCGAGCCGCCCGACGGGGTACGCAACCCGTTCCAGCGGGACCGGGATAGGATCCTGCACGCAAAATCCTTCCGGCGCCTGATGCACAAGACGCAGGTCTTCATTTCGCCCGATGGGGACCACTTTCGCACCCGTCTCACGCACACCCTCGAGATGATGCAGGTCTCCCGCACCATCGCCCGCGCTCTCGGCCTCAACGAGGACCTCACCGAGGCTATAGCCCTCGGCCACGACCTCGGCCACACTCCCTTCGGCCACGTCGGTGAGGAGGCACTGGCACGCGTGCTCGAAGGCTACGGCAGGACCTTCCGCCACAACGAGCACTCGTTGCGCGTCGTGGACGTCCTGGAGAAAGATGGGGATGGCTTGAACCTCACGCATGAGGTCAGGGACGGCATCCTCAACCACACCGGCAAGGGTTACCCTTCGACGCGGGAGGGCGAGATCGTCCGTACTGCTGACCGCATCGCCTACGTCAACCACGACATCGACGATGCGCTGCGGGCCGGGATCATCTCCTTCAAAGACCTGCCGAGAGGTCCCATCTCCGTGCTCGGTAGCGACACGAGCAAGCGCATAAACACCCTCGTGCGAGACATGATCCTCACGTCCCGGGAACGTCGAAAGATAACCCTCTCCGAGAGAATCCACGAAGCTCTGATCGAGCTTAGGGGCTGGCTCTTTCAGAACGTCTACCATAACCCTAGCCTCCGGCGTTCGGATAAGGCCGGAACCGTCGTCGCCGCCCTCTTCGAGCATTACCTCGAAAATCCCGAGGAGCGTCCCCAGACGGCCCCGGACGCGGTGGGCCAGACCGTTGATTTCGTCGCCGGTATGACCGACCGCTATGCCCTGGCGACCTACGAACGCGTCTTCCTCCCGAGGCCCGACGCGATCCTCGAGTAAGCTCCGAAGGGTTTTGACGGCGATCTTTTTATAGGAGGTACGCGGGGTGGAGCAGGTGTGCGTATTCTGCGGTTCGAGCGATGGATCCAGCCCGGTTTACCTGGAGGCGGCGCGCCGCACGGGCGAGGAGATCGCCCGTAGGGGTCTCGGGTTGGTTTATGGAGGCGGAAAGGTCGGGCTGATGGGGGCCGTAGCGGACGCAGCCCTCGCGGCCGGCGGCGAGGTGGTAGGCGTAATGCCCGACACGTTGGTCTCGAAGGAGATCGGTCACGAGGGCCTCACGAAGTTACACGTCGTTGGCTCGATGCACGAGCGGAAGAAGCTCATGGCCGACCTCTCGGACGGCTTCGTGGCGTTGCCCGGAGGCTACGGGACGCTGGAAGAATTCCTCGAGGTCCTCTCCTGGGCTCAGCTCTCCATGCACGAGAAGCCCTGCGCCCTCCTGGAAGTCGCCGGTTACTGGGAGCCTCTCACTGCCCTCTTCGACCGGGCCGTCGCCGAGGGATTCGTCCGCCCAAACCACCGCTCGCTCGTCCTCGCCGGGGAAGACCCTGGTGAGTTGCTCGACCTGATGGAGCGCTACAGGTCACCAGCCGAGAAGAAGTGGGCCGCCCCCGAGGATCGATGACTTCCGGAGCCTCGCGTTTTGAGCTCGGCACCTCAGGAATCCTTTAGCCTCGGGTACTCGATCCTATGCGCGCTTACGTTCCGTTAGGGGATAAGTTAGCTCGGCACATAGGCGAACGTGTCCGGGTTCGGACCGGTACGGCCGTCCTCGCCCCGGTCGAGCGCGGTGATCGCGCCCATGTCGTCGGTCCCGAGCTCGAAGTCGAACAACTCGAAGTTTTCCTTCATGCGCGACGGCGTCACCGACTTCGGAAACAGATGTCGTTGCGCTGTATGTGCCAACGCAGGACGACCTGCGCCGGCGTCTTGCCGACCCTGTCGGCGATCTGCATGATTGTGGAATCATCGAGCACCTTGCCCTGCGCGATCGGCGACCAAGCTTCGGTGGCGATCTGGTGCTCTTGACCGTAGCCGCGCACCGCATCGTTGGCGAAATAGGGGTGTACCTCGATCTGGTTCACCGCAGGCACCGTGTCGGTCTCGGCGGCCAGCTTCTCCAGGTGCTCGATCTGAAAGTTCGACACCCCGATCGAGCGGGCGCGCCCGTCGCGGTGGAACTCTTCGAGCGTCCTCCAGGTAGATACGAAGTCGCCGTCGTAGAGCGTCGGTAGCGGCCAGTGGATAAGAAACAGATCTACGTAGTCGAAGCCGAGCTCGGAGAGCGTGGTATCGAACGCCGCCCGGACGGCCTCGGGCTCGTGGAAACTATTGTTGAGCTTGCTGGTGACGAAGATGTCGCCGCGAGCGAGGCCCGATGCGCGAACGGCCTCGGCGACTTCCTTCTCGTTACCGTACATCTCCGCAGTGTCGATGTGCCGGTAGCCGATTTCGAGGGCGTTGCTCACCGCCTCCGCCGTGTCCTCCGCGCTTATTTGAAAGACCCCGAAACCGAGCTGAGGGATGGTGTTGCCGTCGTTGAGGGTGATGCTGGGAACCGTGCTTAAAACCTTCTAACTCCTTCGTCCATCGTGACCGTCTTTCGAACCGTCAACGGCAGAGAATACCCGATCGACCTGTTGCCAAACCGTCGTGCATAGTCCACACAACCAGTCTTTCACTCCCACACGTCCTCCTCCAGACGGAGCCGTGGGATACGGGAGGCAATACACATTCGAGAGCTTTTGGCCAACCGAGGAGGATCAGTCCTCCTCATCTCTTACGCCGGCCTCGTCTGCACTCGTACGCTTAGGTGATTTGTGGTCCAGCTTGCTATGTTATCCGCGCTGTCCACCGTAGAATGTACTGCGTGAGGATCTCGCAGCGGAGCATAGAAATGGTGAGGGAGGCGGCGAACATCGCCGAGGTAGCCTCCGAGTTCACCGCTCTCCGCCACGTGGGCGCCCGCTTCACCGGCCTCTGCCCCTATCCCGACCACAACGAGAAGTCTCCTTCCTTCGGCGTCTCCCCGGAGAAGGGCTTCTTCCACTGTTTTGGTTGCGGAAAAGGAGGCGATGCCATCAAGCTCGTTATGGAGCTGAAGAACCTCCCGTTTGCCGAGGCCGTAACGCACCTCGGCGAGCGCTTCGGGGTAGAGCTCGAGTTCGAGGGACGTTCGCCTGAAGAAGAGCGCGCAGCCAAAACGCGCACCGCCCGCCGCCGCTCCGCCTACAGGGCCCTGACCGGCGCCGCTGCCTACTATCACAAGTACCTGATCAAAGCCTCCACGGCCGAGGAAGCTCGCCGCTACCTCGAGGGGCGCGGAATACAGCTATCTACGATCGAAGAATTTCGTTTGGGGTACGCTCCGCCTCGTGGCGCGGCGGGTTTTTCGGCGGCGGCTCGCAGGGCCGGGCTGGACCGTAGCGCCGTGGACGCGGCCGGTTTGTTGTCGCCTCGTGGGGGTGAGAGGTTCGTGGATCGGGTGACGTT
>JADDPY010000040.1 GCA_016781635.1 Rubrobacter sp. | reverse complement strand
GTGGCTCCGGTCAGCTTCCGGCGACGGGTGGCGTTAGCCTCCTGACGCTCGGCGCGGGTGCCCTCCTGGTGGGCGGTGGCCTCGTGGCTCGCCGTATCGTTAGGTAATAACCTAACTAGCACCAGGCGGCCACGGCCGTAACGAGAGGCGGGTCCCTTCGGGGCCCGCCTCTTTTTTGTTGCGCTCCGCTCATTTTCGATGGGTGCTCGGCTCAGGCTTGTACCTTGGGCGTTTCCTGTAATATCCTCGTCCTTTGTGAGTGATTCTTTCTTTCGTGGGGTGTTCAGGGTCGCCGTCGGCTTCGTCGTCGTCGCGTTGATCCTGCTCGCAGGTACGTTGTACATGTCGGTCTATTACATGAAGCAGGAGCAGCAGCTGGCCGAGACGGGGGACATTGAGGGGGCGTTGGAGAAGGCGAGGGTGGCGGCCCGGTTCAATCCGTTTGACTCGATGCCACTGACGGTTCAGGCCAACCTCCTGCTGCGGCAGGGGCAAAACGACGCCGCCACGGAGGCGTTACGGGAGGCCATAGATCGCGACCCGGCGAGCTACGCGAACCTCGTTTATCTGGCGAACATCCAGATAAACAGGCTGAACGAGCCCGAAAAAGCGGTAAAGAACTACGAGGCGGCGCTCGAGAAGAACCCAAGGGATACGGGTTTGATCTTCGCCCTGGCTCAGGCTTATACCCGGGTGGGCGACCTCGAAGCGGCCAAGCGAGAGTACGAGAAGCTCGTCGAGTTCGACAAGGTACCTCCGCGCGGTTTGTTTAACCTCGGGAAGATCTACGTGCGGACGGGGGACCCGGAGAAGGGCGTGGAGACGCTCCAGAAGGCCAAGGAGAGGGTGAGCGCCGGCCTGGAGAGGGCCGAGGGGGCCAAGAGGAACGAGAGGGAGGCCTTCGTGAGGTCGGTCGATCTCGCGCTCGTCGACGCCCTTGTGGTCGAGGGGCGGTACGATGAGGCTCGCGCGGCACTTCAGCAGAGCGACTCCGAGCAGGCCCCCGCCTTACTCGAACTCCTGAACACGAACCCCGAAGCCTATCGGGAGACGGTGCTAGATAGTGAAGTCTGAGGGCTGGAGGTGGGAGCAGAGGGACGACGTTACCCTCTTCGAGTTCCTCAACGCCCTGTGGGCCCGGAGGCTCCTGGTCGGTGGGATCGCCCTGACGCTGGGCACCTCCGTCACCCTACTGGCTCTGTTCTGGGGGCCCTCGTATGTTGCCGAGGCGGCGTTGTCCGTAAGCGCCACCGACGCCGGTCTCGGTCCCGAGGAGCCCGTCCCCGGCGGGGAGACCCCCATCGTACAATCCGGCGTTAGCCAGAGGTCTGAGGCCCTGATCGACAGGGTTACGGAAGAGGTCCCCCGGGCGAAACTGTCGCAGGAGACCATGCAGCGAGTGGCTTGGTCGGCCGAGAAGCGGGAGTTCAACGAGCGGCTCAAGGTGAAGAACGACCCCCGTGCTGGTGAGATCCTGGTGCGCTTCTCTTCCGAGGAGGCGAAGGAGGCGCGCGGGGTCGCGAACGAGTACGCTGAGGTCTTTGTGGAGACAACGGAGGAGCTCAACCGACGGGGGCTCGTCGGCGGGACGCTTGCGGTGGAGGTGGAGGTCGTCCGGGAGGCGGAGCTTCTTCGCGGGAAGACGACGACCTCGCTGTTGTACGGGGTGGCCGCCGGCTTTGGGGGGTTGCTGCTCGCGGGTGGGGTGGCTTTTGCTCTGGAGAGCCGGGCGCGCAAGTGGCGGGGGGCTCGGGACGCCGAGTTGACGCTGCGAGCGCCGGTCCTCGGCGTCATCCCGGACTTCGCCCAAGAGGAGAAGGTTGGTTGATCTAAGCTTCAGGGTCTCGGCGGAGGCCGCGTGGGCCCTCGAGCGGGGAGCTTCGCCCGACGGGCCCTTCCGGGAGTTGGCGGAGAACCTGCTCTCGTTGCCCAGCGGGCCGATCGGGAGCGTCGTCGTGACGAGCCCAGAGCCCGGGGCGGGGCGCACGAGCGTGTGCCTGGGCCTGGGCGCCGCACTGGCCAGCGGACCCGATAGCCGTCGGGTCGCCGTCCTCGACTGCAACCTCGACCGTCCGCACCTGCACCGGATCTTCGCGAAGCCGAACTTCACTGGCCTGACCAACGCCATAAGCAACGGCAGATCGCCGGGTGTCTACGGCTTCGAGGTAGCCCCGGGGTTGCTCGTGGTCCCGACCGGTCCGGTGCTCCCCGACGCGGAGGCGAGGATGAGGTCGGATGGTCTCGTCGGGGCCGTGCGGGCCATGCGGGAGGAGGCGGACGTCGTGCTGCTGGACGGGCCGGTCGCCGGAGAGATGCTAGACTCGCCGGTGCTTTCGGGGGGCTTCGATGGGGTGCTACTCGTCATACACGCCACCCGTACCCCGAAGAGCGACGCCCGGGGGGCGACCGACGATCTGCTCGATGCCGGGGTCAACCTCCTCGGGGTGATACTGAACGGGAGTGCTTAAGGGGTGTTCGGAGGATGATGGGTAACGGGATCGAGGGCCGCCCGCGTGAGGTCAAGAACGGCGGCCGTCCGGGACGGAGGCTCGTGGCCTTCAAGGCTTTCGTGCTCGGCGCGCTCGTGGCGCTCGCGGCCTACGGGATGCTCAACAACGGCCTTTTCGGGGAGGAGCGTTGGGTCCCAGTGGCCGGCGTGATCCTCGCGCTCGCATTCTTTACGCTGTTCGTGAGCAACTTTTATACGGACGTGCCGCGGGCCGGATTGGTCCTGGTCGGGCTGATGACGGTGCTGGTCTCCGTCAAGGGGTTGTCGCTCTTGTGGACGATAAGCCCGCCGGAGACCGTCGAGGAGCTTCTGCGCTCCTCGATGTACCTGGCTACCTTCGCCATGGCGCTGGCGGCGCTCTCGTCGAGGCGGCTCGTGGCGCCGTTTATGGACGGGTTGTTCCTGATCTCGTTCGCCGTTGGCGGATTCGGGATGTTGCAGAAGATAAACCCGGCCCAGTACCCGACGCGGACCACGGATAACGTAAGGATCGGCTCGACCGTCGAGTACGCCAACACCGTGGCGGTCGTGCTCGGCATGGGGATAATCCTCGGGCTCGCGCGCATGACGCAGCTTAAGAGTCCGATCGTCCGCGGTCTTTACGCCGTAGGCTTGTTGGTCTGCTCCCTCGCCCTCTACTTCACGCTCTCGCGCGGCGGGCTCGTAGCCGCGGGGCTCGGGATGCTCGTTCTCTTCGCCCTCTCCGGCAACCGGCTGCAGATGTTCGCGAACCTGCTCCTCTTCTCGGTGCCGCTCTTGTGGGTGGTCCAGCAGGCGCAGGGCCTGGAGAAGCTCTTTCAGACCGGCATACCGCCCCAGGAGAGGCTCTCGGACGGGGCCGCGCTCCGCACCGACGTCCTGATCGCCGCCGTCGTGACCTTCGTCCTCCAGGCGGGCTACGTGACCCTGAAGGAGCGCTACGAGCTCTTGCCGGGGCCTCGTCGCGCTTTGGGGGCGTCGGCGGTCGCATTGGTGCTCCTGGGGGTGGGCTTCGTGGGCTACACGGTCGTGAGCCAGCAACTCGAGAAGGGCGGGCTGCTCGGCACCTACGCCACGGGGGTCGGGAAGACCGAGCAGGCCAACAAGAGACTAACGTCCCTGAGCTCGAACTCCCGGAGCGAGTATTGGAGCGTGGCCTGGGAAGAGTGGAAGGAGCACCCTCTGACCGGCACGGGGGCCGGCACGTTCCACTACACCTGGCTCGAGAACCGCCCGAACTTCAGCGGGGTCCGCCAGGTCCACAACGTCTACCTGGAGCAGGGCACCGAGACCGGCGCCGTGGCCTTTCTCGCCCTCGCAGGCTTCGCCGTCCTCCTCCCCTTCTACGCCGCGCGTGGGGCCTGGAGGGCCGCCGGGGACCGTAGGCTCCTGCTCTCCGGACTCACCGCCGCGAGTGCGGTGTACCTCGTTCATTCGGCGCTGGAGTGGCACTGGTATATCCCGCCCTCGACGCTGTTCTTCTTCGCCCTAGCGGGCGTGGCGCTCAAGTACGCCGAGAAGAACGAGACGCCGACTTCACAGGAGGCGGGGTACTAGGCGGTCCTCGTCCGGTTGAAGAAGGGCTGGGTAATGGCTATGATCTGACCTCGTGTCCCCCAGCGACGAACACCCCGCCCCACTTTGAGCGCGTCGCCCGAGAGAGAGCAGTACGACGCATACGTGGGGCAGATCGCGCGCGGAGCGGGCATGAGCTCCGTGGGGCAGGGGATAAGCCGACTGCTTGGTTACGCCACGCAGGTCGCCCTGGCCCGGATGTATGGGCCGGCCCAGCTGGGCTTCTACGTACTCGGCGTCTCCCTCGTGCAGCTGGTCAACATCCTCTCCCAGTTCGGCATGGATAGCGGCGTGGTGCGTTACGTGGCGCGCTACCGGGCCGAGGGGGACGAGGCGAGGGTTCGGGGGACGATCCTGTTCGCGCTCGGCGCGACGCTCGGCTTGAGCCTGGCGCTCTCCGGTCTGGTGTTCTTCGGCGCGGGAGCCCTCGCAGACCTGTACGGCAAGGCGTTCCTGACCAGCACGTTCAGGCTCTTCGCCCTCTCCATACCGTTCTTCGCGGTGATGAGCATAAGCCTATGGGCGATGCAGGGCTTCGGGACGGTGAAGCACGCAACCTTTGTCGAGCAGGTCTTGAGGCCTCTGGCGAACCTCGGGCTGGTGGTGGTCTTCTACCTGCTGGGCGTGCAGGTGCTCGGTGCGATCGCCGCCTACGTCCTCTCGATGGTCCTGGGCTCCGTCATCGCCCTGTATTACCTCAGGCGGATCTTCCCGAAGCTGCTCGACCGGAAGGTTCCGGCTAAGTACGGGGCCGGGGAACTGGTCGGCGGGTCCTTGCCGTTGATGGTCGCCAGCGCCACGAACTACGCCAACGTGTGGGCGACGACCGCGATCCTGGGCATCTTCGTCTCCGCAAGGGAGGTCGGGATCTACAATGCGGCCTCGCGCACGGCGGCCCTCTCGGGGCTGGTCCTGATGGCGTTCAGCGGGATCTTCTCGCCCATGGTCTCGAACCTCTACCGAAAGGGTTCGATGGCTCATCTGGGTTACCTCTACAAGGACGTCTCCCGCTGGACCTTCACGGGCAGCCTCGTCTTCTTTCTCCTGATCGTGCTGCTCTCGCGCGATATCCTGGCGGTCTTCGGGGAGAAGTTCGTCTCCGGTTGGCCGGCGATGGTCATCATCGCGACGGCGGGCTTGTTCGGCGCCTCGGTGGGCCTCACGGGCCGCGTCCTCGCGATGACCGGCCACGAGAAGACGGTGATGTGGGCGCGCTTGGGCTCCGCCCTGTTAAGCGTCGTCGTGGGCGTGGCACTGATCCCCACCTATGGCCTTATCGGGGCGGCTGTGGCGGCTGCGACCGGGATCTTTCTGGTGAACGCACTGACGCTGTTCTACCTCCGTCGCCTCTTGGGCTTCTGGCCCTACAACAACCAGTACCTCAAGCCCCTCCTCTCGGGGACCCTGGCCCTGGGAGGGGCGATGCTCGTGGGGTGGGCGCTGCCGCTGCCCGCGGGGCTCCCGACGATAGCCGTCCTCGCGCCGACCTTCGTGGTCCTCTTCGCGGCGGGAGTCCTGGTACTGCGGCTGAGCGAGAGCGACCGGCAGTTTCTCCGGACGGTCTGGGCGGCAATGCGGCGAAACACCGTCGGGCGGAAGGGTGCCGCGGAGGGGGGCGCCTGACGTGACGATGCCCAACTTCTTCGTCGTGGGGGCCCAGAAATGCGGAACGACGTCGCTGTACTACTACCTGGACCAGCACCCCGAGGTCTACATGAGCCCCGTCAAGGAGCCGCACTTCTTCGATTACGACGAGGGCGAGATGCCGGATTTCGGTGGACCGTCCGTCCCGCCGCCCGGGATCACGAGCATGGGGGAGTACCAGGCGCTCTTCGAGGGTGTCAGGGACGAGGTGGCCGTCGGTGAGGCTTCCCCCACTTACCTGTACCTCCCGGGGACCGAGGAACGCCTCCGGCGACACGCACCCGGGGCCAAGGCGATCGCGGTGCTGCGCGACCCGGCCGAGAGGGCCTACTCGGCGTTCTTGCACACGGTCCGGAGCGGGAGGGAGCCGCTCGACGACTTCTCCCGGGCGCTACGGGAGGAGGACGGGCGCATCCGGGACGGCTGGCACCCCCTCTTCCACTACAGGAGCAGGGGGTTCTACCACGGCCAGATCGAACGTTACCTGTGGGCTTTCGGAGAGGACCGGGTCAGGGTCTACCTCTACGAAGACCTGAGGGACAAGCCGCTGCGCGTGCTGCAGGACGCCTTTCGCTTTCTGGGGGCGGACGCGTCCTTCGTCCCGAACACGTCCACGAGGTACAACGCCTCCGGCATCCCCAGAAACAAGACCGTCTCGGCGATGATGAGGAGGGCGAACGTGCTGACCCCCGCCCTCAAAAAGATCCTCCCGCCCGCAGTCCGCCAGCGCATCAAGGGCCGTATCTTCGCCAAGGCACCGCCGCTTAGGCAGGACGACCGCCGGGAGCTCGTCGAAGGGTATCGGGGGGACATCTTGAAGCTGCAAGACCTTTTGGGCCGGGACCTCTCGGGATGGTTGGGGTGAGCGGGCCGTGAACATGCCGAACTTTCTCGTGATCGGGGCCGGGAAGGCCGGGACGACGTCGCTGTACTACTACCTGGATCAGCACCCCGAGGTCTACATGAGCCCCGTCAAGGAGCCGAAGTTCTTTGCCCTGGAGGGCGGGGTGCCCGATTATCGCGGGCCCGGTGATCGGGAGGTGTGGAGCTCGGGGACCAACCGGGCGATCTCCGACCCGAGGGAGTACGAGGCGCTCTTCGACGGGGTCAGCGGGGAGAAGGCGATCGGTGAAGCTTCCCCCGGGTACCTGTGCAACGCGGGGGCCCCGGGGCGTATAAAGCGCTACGTGCCCGACGTGAGGCTCGTTGCGGTGCTGCGCGACCCGGCGGAGAGGGCTTACTCGGCCTACCTGCACATGCTTCGGGACGGCCGCGAGCAGCTCGGTTTCGCCGAGGCGCTCGGCGAGGAGGAGCGGCGCACGCGCGAGGGCTGGGCGCCGGGCTGGCAGTACACGAGGGAGGGATTCTACTACCGGAACCTCAAGCGGTACTTCGAGCTGTTCGACCGCGGCCGGATCAGGATCTACCTCTACGAGGAACTAAGGGCAGATCCTCTGGGTTTGATGCGCGAGGTGTTCGGCTTTCTGGGGGTAGACGAGGCGTTCGTCCCGGACATCTCGATGAGGCACAACGCCTCGGGCATCCCGAAGAGCGCGCTCCTGGTCTCCCTCATTACGAGGCGAAACCCGCTCAAGACCGTCCTCAAACCGCTCCTCCCCAAGGGGCTGCGCAGGCGGATCTCGGTAGGAGTCCAGAATCGCAATCTCACCCCGGCCCCGCCGCTCCCACCCGAGGTCCGAAAGGAGTTGGTCGAACTCTACCGGGAGGACATCCTGGCGTTGCAGGATCTTATCGGTCGGGACCTCTCGAAGTGGCTGGAGACGCCCGAGGCCGGGGGAGAGGGTCGAAAGGGATGAACCGGGCCGCCGGGACACGCGTCGCCGTGTGCATTATCACGTATAACCGGCCGGACGGTTTGAGGCGCCTTCTGGATGGTCTCGACCGGCTGCGCTTCCACAAAGTTCCGGCCCCTGCCCTGGAGGTGGTCCTCGTGGACAACGACCCGGCTGGCTCCGCCTGCGCCTCCAAGGCCGTCGTTTCGAAACGAAGCTACGGGTTGAGGTGTTACGTCGAGCGCCGTCGCGGCATCCCCTACGCGCGCAACAGGGCACTTGCGGGCGTCGAGGACGGGGGGGTGCACTTCGTCGCCTTCGTGGATGACGATGAGGTCCCCGAGCCGAACTGGCTGGACGAGCTCTTGAGCGTGCAGCAACTCTACGACGCGGACGTGGTCGCAGGTCCCGTCGTGCGGCACTTCGACGGACCGCCGCCGCGGTGGGTTGTAGAGGGCGGGTTCTTCGAGAAGCAGCGCTATGCGACCGGGCACCCGACGAAGTTCGCGGACACCGCTAACGCACTCGTTCGTTGGGGAGCGCTGGAGGATATGGACGAGCATTTCGACGAACGAATGGCGCTCAGCGGTGGCGAGGATACGCACCTCTTCCTGCGGATGCACAAAGCGGGGCGCACGATGGTATGGGCGGACGGCGCCGTGGTCCACGAGCTGATCCCTAGAAGCAAGGCCAACGTGGGGTGGCTCGTCCGGAGAGCGTACCGCCTCGGCAACTCGCTCTCGATCTGCGAGGTGGACATCTACCCCCGGGACTACGCGTTCCGGGCGCTGCGCATCGCGAAGGCCTCTGCCCGGATCGTACGCGGGATGCTGCTACTTGCCGTCTCTCCCCTGCGAGGAAAGCACGTCTCCGTCCGGGCCCTGCAGGACGTATCCCGCGGAGCAGGCATGCTCGCCGGCCTGACCGGGCTCGTCTACCAGGAGTACAACAGGAAGACGCATGGAACGTAGCTGGTCGCAGCTTCTTCGGTCGTCGCCTTCGTTTGGTAGCATATCCGCCGTGTTGGCATGGTCGGCAGAGAGTTCCTTTCGGGGGCACGAGGGTAGGGCGTGACCCCTTGACCATGCCGAACTTCCTCGTGATCGGGGCCGCAAAGAGCGGGACGACCTCGATGTATCACTACCTGAGCCAGCACCCCGAGATATATATGAGCCCCGTCAAGGAGCCGCACTTCTTCGCCTTCGAGGGCGAGGGGGTCCAGTTTCCGTCGCCGGGGTCGAAGGGTGGGATCAACCTCAAGTCCGTGACCGACGAGGGGGCGTACCGCGCGTTGTTCGGGGGTGTTTCGGGGGAGAAGGCGGCGGGGGAGGCCTCCACCTCTTACCTGTACTACCCTGAGGCGGCCGGGCGCATAAAGCACCACGTACCGGAGGCGAAGCTGATCGCGGTGCTGCGCGATCCGGCGGAGAGGGCCTACTCGACCTTTCTAGCCCTTACCCTGATCGGCAGGGAGCCGTTGCGGGAGTTCTCCCGGGCGCTGGAGGCCGAGGAGGAGCGCATCGAGGCCGGCTGGGAGCACATCTGGCACTACAAGAACGTTGGCTTCTACCACGCTCAGATCTCACGCTACTTCGAGCTTTTCGGGCGGGACCGCGTCCAGGTCCACCTCTACGAAGACCTGCATACCAACCCCTTGGGCGTGATGCGGGACATCTTCGGGTTCCTTGGGGTGGACGAGGCGTTCGCACCGGACGCCTCCTTCAAGCACAACATATCCGGGGTCCCAAAAAACAAGTTCCTCTCCAGGATGCTCCGCCAGCGCCACCCGCTAAAGGACGTGCTCAAGCCGTTCTTCCCCAAGGCCCTCCGACAACGCCTCGTCTCGGGCCTGCAGAGGCGGGTCATCGTCCGGCCCCCCTTCCCGCAAGAGGAGCGCCGCAGGCTGGTCGAGGCATATACCCAAGATATCCGTGAACTTGAGGGCTTGATCGGGCGCGACCTCTCGGGCTGGCTGGAGAGCTCACCCGCCGCGAAAGTAGGGGACTGAGCGCGAGCAATGGGAAACGCGGCAGGCCTCGCGCTGATGTCGGGTGTCAGGCGTAGGGAGAAGCAGAGGAGGTCCCTGGATTTTGCACGATAAAGTCAAGGTGTTGTACGTCGCCGGGTTCGGGCGGAGCGGCAGTACCATCCTCGACAACCTGCTCGGTGGGGTGGACGGCTTCTTCTCCGCGGGCGAGCTCTGCTACATGTGGGACCATAACCTGCCCGAGAACGGCCTCTGTGGCTGCGGTCGTCCCCTGACGGAGTGCGAGGTCTGGGGCAAGGTTCTCGCAGACGACGGCGTGGCCGCGATAGACGCAGGGGAGATGGCGCGCATCGAGAGGGGCGGCGTTCGTACCCGTCACCTGCCGCTGGCGCTCCTGTCCCGCGGGAGGAGAGTGCTGGCCTCCCGACTAGAAGGGTACGCCGGGAACCTCGGCACGGTGTATCGGACGATCCAGCGCACGACCGGCGCTCGGGTGATAGTGGATTCCTCCAAGAACCCTATGTATGGTCGCGTGCTCGGCACGATCCCCTCGATCGACCTCTACGTGGTGCATCTCGTGCGGGACCCGAGGGCCGCGGCATACTCTTGGTTGCGCAAGAAGCTGCAGCCGGACAGGGGGGAGTTCGGCTACATGGACCAGCACGCCCCCGCGAAGAGCTCCGTGCTGTGGACCTTGTGGAACGCGGCCTCCAGGGCATTCTGGGGGCAGGTCTCGGGGCGGTACCTGACGCTGCGCTACGAGGACTTCGTCGACGATCCGCGCGGGGCCCTCACCCGCGTCCTGGAGATGGTCGACGAGGGGGGAGCGGACCTCCCGTTCGTCTCGGGGCGCGCCGTCGAGCTGGGGGTCAGCCATACCGTCGCGGGGAACCCGAACCGCTTCAAGACCGGCAGGATCGAGTTGCGCCTCGACGACGAGTGGAAGGGGCGGATGCGGCTTCGGGATCGGGCTTTGGTGACGCTGCTGACGCTGCCTCTGTTGAAGAGGTACGGGTATCCGGTCTTCGTCGGGGGCGTGCGTTGACGCGAGGGGCCGGCGCCGAGAAGCCGCCGGTGATCATGCTCTCCAGCATCCGGTGGGGCTGGCTCTGGCAGAGGCACCAGGCGCTCGCTACCCTGTTCGCCCGGGCGGGCTACCCCACGGTCTTTGTCGAGACCACTGGGATCGCCAACCCCAGCCCGGACAGGGCCGCGATCGGCAAGATCCTCGACCGCCTCTCCCGCTCCAGGCACAGGGGGGGCAGCCCCTCGCAGACGGAGAAGAACCTGACCCTCTACGCCCCTCTCGTGGCCCCGCCGACCTCCGGAGCCTTCCGCCGGCTCAACCGCGAAGTCTTCGTGCCGCGCGTCGTCCGAGACCTCCGCCGGATCGCCGGCCCCGACCCCATAGTCCTGGCCTATCCCCCGACGAGGACGACGCTGGACATCCTCGAAGGCCTCAAGCCGCGGCTCACCGTCTATGACTGCGTGGACGACTACAAAAACTACCCGAGGGTACCGAAAGACATGGCCGAGACCGAGCGCGAGCTCCTACGCCGGGCCGACCTGGTCTCCTGCACCTCGACGTCCCTCCTCGAAGGGGCGAGGAAGGTCCGGCCGGACGCCATGCTGAACGGACCCGGGGTGGATTTCGGCGCCTTCCACTCCATAGCAGACGCATACGAGCCCGGCAGCGAGATAAAGACCGTCTGCTATTTCGGCTACATAGGCAGGGTGGAGATGGACTTCTCCCTCCTGAAGGCCGTGGCGGGGGCGGGGTTCACCCTTCGTCTGATCGGGGATCGCGGCAACGCGGGAAGAAATTTGTTCGAGACGCCGAACGTGGATTACCGTGGGTCGGTCTCGCACGGAGAGCTTCCGGCGGCGTTCGAGGGCGTGGACGCTTTTATCATCCCCTACCTCGTGGATGAGCTGTCGCGCAACATCTCGCCCTCCAAGACCTACGAGTGCCTGGCTACGGGCAGGCCGGTCATGTCGACCCCGCTGCCGGCGATGGTGGACCTCGGGGAGCACGTGTACCTCGCTGAGGGACCGGAGGGGTTCGTGAAGACGTTGCGCAGGCTGCCAAAGGATGAGACGGAGAATAGGGTCCGCGCCAGGGTCGAGGTCGCGCGCCAGAACTCGTGGGAGGCGCGTTTTCGGGAGCTCGAGGAGGCCTTGTGGAGGAAGCTGTGAGGGGCAAGGAGCGGGTCGAGATCCTGGGCGTCGGGGTGGACCGCATGAGTGCGGACGAGCTCCGGGCGGAGATGCTGCGCGTGGTCCGCGGGGGGGAGCGCGCCCTCATCATGCACGTAAACGCCCACGCCCTCAACCTGGCCTACTGTCGCCCCTGGTTGCGGGAGACGCTGAATCGTGCCGACGTGGTCTTCTGCGACGGGGCCGGGGTCGCGCTCGCGGCAAGGATGCTCGGCCGTCCCTCCCTCGAGAGGTTTACCCACGCCGACGAGATGTGGCGCCTGGCGGAGTTCGCAGAGAAGCACGGCCTCTCCCTCTTCTTCCTCGGCGCCCTTCCCGGTGTCGCGGAGAGGGCCGCCGCCCGGCTCCGGGAGAGGTACCCCGGGTTGAAGGTAGCCGGCGTCCGGCACGGGTACTTCGACAAGAGCGCCGAGAGCCCCGAGAACGAGGCCGTCGTGGCGGAGATCAACGCGGCGAAACCGAACATCCTCGTCGTGGGCTTCGGTATGCCGATTCAGGAGCTGTGGTTGAAGGAGAACTGGGATCGCCTGCGCGGCGTCGACGTCGCGATGACCCTCGGGGCCATCTTCGACTACGTCTCGGGCGAGCTGAAACGGGGGCCACGCCTCCTGGTGAACAACGGCCTGGAGTCCGTGGCGCGCCTCATCGTCGAGCCCCGTCGCCTCTGGCGGCGCTACGTCGTCGGCAACCCCCTCTTTCTCCTGCGCGTCCTCAAGCAGCGGTTTGCGCGGTAGTCGGCAACCGGGCTCCGGACTCCGCGCTGCGGACGGGTTGTATACTGCGTTTCGGGTGTCGTTGGGGGACATGGAGAGGCACGTTGAAGGATCCGCTTAAACTCCAGGCTCTGCGCCGACCCGCGAGCGTCCTCGCGCTCGCGGCGTGCGACGCCGTGGCGCTCTTCTCGGGGATCATTGCGGCGGCTTACCTGGTCAGGGGCGGCATCTTCGTGAGGGAGGCCTTGATCTTCATGCCGATCCTGCTGTCGGTCTGGATCGCGGTCTTCGCGGCCCACGGGCTCTACGACAAGGCGCCGAACCGGCGCGACCCTGGGGCCCTGATCGGGGCCGTCTTCTGGGGCGCCGGTCTTCTCACGTTCGGGTCCGTCATCTACCCGCAGAGCAACTTCAAGCTGAGCGAGACCCTCCTCGCGACCGTGTTCGTCCTCCTTCTGTGCGGGGGGCTGCGCGCCCTGTACGAGCGAGGGGTGGGTCTCGTTTACCGCCGCGGCGTGGGCCGCATCCCGGCCGTCCTCGTCGGCGAGCAGGCCTCGCGCGCCGGCGTGCGCGACATAATGGAGGCGAAGCCTGGCGCCTACACGTTCGTGGAGGAGTTGGACCTTGTGGATGAGGGCGGTGTAGACCTCGCGCTCCTCAGGACGACGCTGGACCACACGGGGGCGCGCAACGTAGTGCTCGCGGGGGCCGAGAAGCTCGGGGACGCGGAGTTTCTGAATCTCCTGCGCTCGATGCGCCTGCGCAAGGTCCGGGTGGAGGTGGTACCCGGGGCCGTCACCCTCATGGGGAGCCGCCCCATCCTCTCCGAGGACATGGGCCTCCCGCTCCTCGAGGTCCACTACCCGCACCTGGACAACACCCAGCGCGCCCTCAAACGGATGCTCGACGTCGCGGGCTCGCTGTTCGGGCTCCTCGTCCTCTCGCCGCTCTTGCTCGCGGTGGCGGCGCTCATCAAGCTCACCTCGCCGGGGCCGGTCTTCTTCAAGCAGAAGCGCGTCGGGGCCGACGAGAAGGTCTTTCTCTGTTACAAGTTCCGCTCGATGTA
>JADDPY010000475.1 GCA_016781635.1 Rubrobacter sp. | reverse complement strand
ACGGACATTGCATCCCATCTCCCCAATCACTCCAACACCACATCTGGTACCGCGAAAACCTAGCACACCACATTTTCCAGATGCAATACCTTCAGAATGTAGCTTAACTTCAGGTTAAATTGACGCTAAAGCCCCGAATCCCTCTTCTGACGCGGGATAAGGCCCACACCCCCCGCGGGCAAATATTTTTCAAAGAATCTTTCAAAATCCCCCCAAAGTGGGGAATAACCCGCAAATCACGCACCTTTATGTTCAGGTCAAGACGGATGGCTGTACTAGTGCTTGAGTCTAAGATTACTATTGCAGAACGCATGTACTTCAAGTTCAAGTACATGCTATAGCCGGGGGTCAGGGCCGTCAGGAGGGCGTTTTGGGCGTCTTGCGGAGCTTTTCGCGGCGGTTCTTGAAGAAGTCGCGCAGCATTCGGGCGGCTTCGGCTTCGAGGAGGCCGCCCTCTACGGCGAGGGTGTGGTTTAGGCGGTCGTCGGCGGGGGTGTTGTGGAGGGTGCCGGCGTAGCCGGCCTTCGGGTCGGGGGCGGCGTAGACGAGGCGCGAGAGGCGGGCGGCGTGGGCTGCGCCGGCGCACATGGGGCAGGGTTCGAGGGTGGCGTAGAGGGTGCAGCCGGTTAGGCGCCAGCCGCCTAAGGTTTTGGCGGCCTCCCTGATGGCGAGGAGCTCGGCGTGGGCCGTGGGGTCGCCCGTAGCCTCGCGCTCGTTGGAGGCGACGGCCAGGATCTCTCCCCGCCTCGCGACCACGGCCCCGACGGGTACCTCGCCCCTCTCGGCCGCGCCCTCGGCGGCGAGCAGGGCGCGGCGCATCATGGAGAGGTCGGTCTCCGTGACGGAGGACCGAGGTTCCCCGAGGCCGGTTCTAATCTCTCTGCTGCCCATGAGGGCGATCATAGCAGGGAGCACCTCCTAGGAGTGCCCACCGCCCCTGCGTCGACGATCTCCGTCGCGGTGGCTCATCGTACGGGTTCTAATCGCTCTGGTGTAGTGGACACTCGGCCAGGATCGCCGGTCCCTCACGGTCTCGGTCGCTCGCCCGCCAGGCTTTCGACGTGGGCCCTTATCTCGTCGCGCACCCGTCGGAACACCGCGAGCCGCTCCTCCCCCTCCGCCCGCGAGGGATCCTCGAAGGACCAGTGCAACCGCTCCCTCGCGCCGGGGAAGATTGGGCACGCCTCGTTGGCGTCGTCGCAGACGGTGACTACGTACTCGAAAGGTTCCCTGAGGTAGCGCTCCAGCGTCTCGGACTCCTGGCCCGAGATGTCCACCCCTAGTTCCGACATAACGGAGATCGCCTCCGGCCTGACGTGCGTCGCCTCCGTCCCCGCGCTGTACGCCTCGAAGCGGTCCCCGGCCAGGTGTCTCAGCAACCCCTCGGCCATCTGCGACCGGGCGGAGTTGTGGGTACACAAAAATAAGACCCTGACCTTGGCCTTTCCGCGCGCCCCCGCTCGGTCAGCGGGGGCCACGTCGTTCACCCGTCCCTCTCTCGGGTTGGGCGTCCAGGCCGAGCAGATCTCTTACCTCCCCAGAGAGCCGCGCCGCGTTCTCCCGCTCCAGGGAGTAGAAACTCCACCTGCCGCGCCGCTCTTCGCGCACCAGACCCGCCTCCTTGAGCTTGGCCAGGTGGTACGAGACCTTCGACTGGCCCATCCCGAAGTACCGCTCGAACTCGCAGACGCAGATGCCGGCTTCCTGGTCCTCGGCCGGAGCGCCGCAGTCCGGCAACTCGCAGCACCCCCGCCCGGCGGACATCATCCCGAGCATCCTGACGCGTATGGGGTCCGAGAGGGCGGCCCCCAACGCGGAGATCCGGCCCGCCTCCTCCGCACCGACCGGCACGGCCAGCCGTGCGCCGTTCTCCTCCACGAGATCCAAGCCCCTCCGCACCAAGGCTAGCGTCCCTGTGGTTTGCGGGCCCGGATGAAAGCGCTCGCGACCGGGACGGCCCGCAAAGACTCCGCCTCCTCACCGCTCAGCGCGGGTATCTGATCCGCAGGGTACGTGTGGGTGACCTCCACGGCTACCTGCTCGAACCCGGCCCCCGCGAGCAGCGCCTCGTACTCACCCTTCTCGAGCGCCCCCGAGACGCACCCGGACCAGAGCTCGACACTCCGAACCACCTCCTCGGGCAACCTGCTCTTCTCGCCGAGAAAGACCACGTCCGAGACGGCGAAGCGTCCGCCGGGCTTCAAGACCCTGTACGCCTCCCGGATCACCCGCTCCTTATCGGTGGAGAGGTTGATGACGCAGTTGCTTATGACGACGTCCACGTGCTCGTCGGGCAGCGGCACGCTCTCTATCTCACCCTTTAAGAACTCGGCGTTCTCTACCCCGGCCTCGACCCGGTTCCGCCGCGCCAACTCGAGCATCTCTTCGGTCATGTCTAGACCGTAAGCCTTGCCCCCCGGAGCCACCCGCCGCGCCGAGAGCAGCACGTCTATCCCCCCACCGCTGCCAAGATCCAGGACCACCTCCCCAGGCGAGAGGGTCGCCAACGCCACCGGGTTGCCGCACCCTAAAGAAGCCTCGGCCGCCAGCCGCGGCAGCTCACCCTTCTCGGCCTCCGAATACACGCCACAGGCCATGTCGACCTCCAGCGCCTCCGACCCGGACGCACCACAGCACGCCGTCCCACCCCCGCAGCACGAACCGCCGTCCTTCTCCTCCCCCACGCTCAACGCCGCCCGGGCGTACCGCTCCCGCACCTTCTGCCTGAGGTCGTCACCCATCGCCAAGCCTCCTCTCTCCGCACGCAATCCTCGTGCGTTACATCAAAAATCATTGATTCGAGTATAGATCAAAGAAAATCGATATGTCAAGCGACATCCGGCGCGGTGAGAACCAACGGCGACAGGAGGAGGGAGGGTTGGCAGGGATATAGGGGGCCGAGAAAGCTCGATAGAGGGTTACTGCTGGCGCTCCGAAGCCGCCACAGGCGACCCCCCCACCGTAACGGAACACTGAACCGCGTCTACATGACTCTGTACTAGAGCTTTATATTTACTCTCAAGTTCAAGCTTAGTCTACGGGTGTGATCTAGCAGCCTCCTCTCTATCAGAAAATTCCTGCAAATGTGCCTATTCTGTAATCATGGATAGACCAGAAGTTTAGTGTTGCGATGGGACGGGGCTTTGCTCTGCGCCGCCGTTCACGCTGGCCCATTGGCGGGCGGGGAGGCCCCAGAGGGCTATAAAGCCGGCTGCTGCAGCCTCATCGAAGGTGCTGTTGGGGTCGTAGGTGGCGAGGTCTTTGCTGTAGAGGGCGTTGGGGGCGGTGCGGCCTACGACGGTGGCGTTTCCCTTGTAGAGCTTGAGGCGCACGGTGCCCGTTACGGTCTTCTGGGTTTCGGAGACGAAGGCGTCGAGGGCGGACTTGAGGGGGGTGAACCAGAGGCCCGAGGGCGGACTTGAGGGGGGTGAACCAGAGGCC
>JADDPY010000413.1 GCA_016781635.1 Rubrobacter sp. | reverse complement strand
CCCTGTACTTTTTCCGAAGGCATTATCGTGTGCTCCTTTAAAAACAACTATTGATAACGTTGGTAAGCCGAAAAACTATGCTTCTGCTGCGCTGCCTGCATTACCCTGACCGGCTGCGTGCTGGCTGAGAATGTAGGCAATGTTGCGCATCACGCCATTGAGCGCACCCACGATCCGACTAGCCGGAGCGTTGACGCCACCCATAATCATTGCGATGCTCTGCTCGCGGCTCGGCGTGCTCGCCACACGCTCAAGGTCAGTGCCTGCAATGCGGGTTGTCCCCAACATGCCGCCGCGGACCGGAATCGCCTTCTTAGCATTCCGCAGATAGTCGTTGAGCGCCTTCGCGGTTGCTACTGGGTCGCCATAGGCCAGCGTGATTGCAACAGGGCCACCTAGGAACTCGTCAAGCCCGGTGATCCCGACCTCGTGCGCGGCGATCTTGGTCAGCGTGTTCTTCGTGACGATCACCTCGGCGTCGGTCTTGCGCACCGCATTGCGCATCTCGGCCATCTCACCGACCGTCAAGCCACGATACTCGCCGACCAGCGTCAGCTGTGATCGGCTCAGCTTTTCCTTCAGCTCCTCAACCGCAGCAACGTTCTGCTTGTTTGGCATGTCTTCACCCCCTTACAATCAAAATGGTCTCGCATGTCCTAGACAGCGAGACCACGTTCAACGCAGGCCATAGCGATGGCGCAAAGTGCATTGTGGGTGCCTCGGCGGGTGGCGGTAGGCCATTAAGCTCGTGGAGCGCCGGCTGTCTAGGGCTATGCAGTTGTTGAATTCAAGCTGGGGTTATTTTACCGAAACCCCAGCTAAAAAGCAATTTACTCCTGGGTTACGCTCGTCGCCTGCGCGGCTGCGATATCGATGGGAATGCCAGGGCCCATCGTGTTGGTCAAGGTGATGCTCTTGATGTAAACACCCTTGGCGCCGCTGGGCTTGGCAGCCTTGACGGCATCCATCAGCGCCCCGAAGTTATCGCGAATTTGGTCGGCACTGAACGAGACCTTGCCGATCGCGACGTGCAGCAGACCGGTCTTGTCGTTGCGGAACTCGACGCGGCCGCGGCGCAGCTCGCCGATCGCCCGTGCCATGTCGCCTGGCTGGACAACCGTGCCGCTCTTCGGGTTTGGCATCAAGCCGCGGCGTCCGAGAATGCGGCCAAGCCGGCCGACACGACCCATCATGTCCGGTGTTGCGATTGCGACGTCGAAGTCGAGAAAGTCTTCTTTTTCGACCCGATTGATCAGATCATCAGCGCCCACGATGTCGGCGCCCGCTGCCTCGGCGGCACGCGCTGCCTCGCCCTGCGCAAAAACTGCGACGCGAACCTGCTTGCCAGTGCCATGCGGCAGCGACACCGTGGTGCGAATCTGCTGGTCGGCGTGGCGCGGGTCGATGCCGAGCCGAAGGTGTGCCTCGACGGTGGCGTCGAACTTGGTGTACGCTGTGTCCTTGACCAGCTGCGCAGCCTCGTCAGGCTGGTAGGTGCGGCTGCGATCGACCTTAGCAACCGCCTCGAGATACTTCTTGCCGTGCTTCTGTGTCATGCTCTGTCTCCTGTGGTCTGACGAGCCTTCGAGGCTGACCTCGTACGCTCTCCCACGCTATGTCTTTACAAACAGGTTGCGCCTCAGCTGCCTTAAAGGCCACGCGTGGGGCGCAACTTCATAAGTGTACCAGATTGTGCTGGTTTCGCAAATCTAACGAGCTTAGTCGGTGATCTGAATGCCCATCGAGCGCGCAGTACCGGCGATGATCTTTTCCGCGCCTGCGGCGTCGACCGCGTTCAAATCGGCCAGCTTGGTCTCGGCGATCTGCCGCAGCTGATCCCGGCTGATCGAGCCGGCGACGCTGCGGCCTGCTGTACCTGTGCCCTTCTCGATTTTGGCCGCCTTGCGCAGCAGGTCTGCGGCTGGTGGCGTGCGCGTTACAAACGTGAAGGAGCGATCGGAGAAGACCGTGATCTCGACCGGGATAATCATCCCAGCCTGCGACGCCGTCCGCTCGTTATACTCCTTACAAAAACCCATGATGTTAATGCCGGTCGCGCCCAAGGCCGGACCAACTGGCGGCGCTGGGTTCGCCTTGCCAGCCGGCAGCTGGAGCCGCACGACGGCGGTTACTTTCTTAGCCACACATTCCTCCGCTAAAAACCTGTACGTTCAAACGCGTAATAAATCGGGATCAGAGTTTGCAGAACCGCTCGCCGGCGATTTCGGCGCCCGCTGTTCAAAGCGCTCTGTCCCGCTAATCGACCAGTCGCATCACTTGTAGGAAATCAAGCTCGACCGGCATCTCCCGTCCAAAGAATGAAACTGTGACCCGTACGCGGCCCTTTTCCTGGTCAATCGTGTCGACCGTTCCTTCGAAGTCGGTGAAGGGACCGTCGGTGATTTTGACTGCTTGGCCGACCACATAGTTGACGCGGACCTTGGGCGCCTCTTCTTCCATCTGCTTGAGGATCGCCTTGACCTCGCTGTCTTCCAGTGGTGTTGGACGCGTGCCAAGCCCGACAAATCCAGTAACGCCAGGCGTGTTCCGCACGACGTACCACGAGTCATCGGTGAGTTTCATCTGAACCAGCACGTAGCCGGGAAACACTTTCTTGTTAACGGTGCGCCGCTGGCCGTTTTTAATTTCGATCTCTTCTTCAGTCGGCACCACGACACGAAAAATTTGGTCGCGCATCTCCATCGAGTCGATGCGATGCTCCAGATTTTGCTTGACCTTGTTTTCGTAGCCCGAGTAGGTATGGATCACATACCAGCGCGCTTCTTCGATATTCGTCGCGGTTGCGCGGGTTGTATCGTCACGTTCCGCCATAGACACGCCCTCCCTATCCTCTGCTGTTGGCTTAGCCAGCCAGCAGACCGTAGAGCGAGTTCAGGGCAAGATCCAGCAGGCCGAGCACCATGCCCATCGCCAACGAGAGCAGAATAACCACACGCGTTAGCCGAATCGCCTCTTCACGAGTGGGCCACACTACCTTGCGCAACTCGCCTCGGGTTTCCCGAAACCAGCGCTGCAGGCCACCTTCTTGTTTCGTATCTTTGACCACAGCCACGGTTTACTCCTCGATCGCTGTCCCAATCAGGACCGCGCCCCTCGTTGCTTACTTGGTCTCGCGGTGCGCACGATGAACTCGGCAGCGTGGGCAGTATTTCTGAAGCTCCAGCCGGCCCTGGTCGTTCCTGCGATTCTTCTGTGATGTGTAATTGCGCTCGCGGCACTCAGTGCAGGCGAGCGTAATGATGATGCGGTTGCCCTTCTTGGACGCCATAATATCCTCAACAATAACTATCAGTCCTGAGGGGCTAGAAGCTAGAGGCTAGGGACTAGAACAATTTTGTTCTAGCCCCTCATCCCTAGTCCCTGGTCCCTAGTCGCGCAATTAGTCTTCGATCTTGGTGACG
>JADDPY010000309.1 GCA_016781635.1 Rubrobacter sp. | reverse complement strand
ATCAGCACCAAGGCCATGATTCTTGCGTCTGCTCATGCCGCAGCCGTCTGAGTTATCGTACGCTTTCACCTCGATCACGATTCGGCCGTACTGGCGAACTTCCGAACTAAGGTTGGTTGTAGCGCGATGAGCCGAAGGTCCGGCCTTCTTCCCTCTATATAACTGACACGCGAAGGGTCGAACCTTGGGCCTCCCTCATACTTTTGCCTGCCAGCCGGCCCCGAAGTTTCCAACGCGTCCCTCCCCTCCGTCAGCCCCGGATAGGCTGGAGACGATGTTGTAGGCGGACGTACCATGCGCATTCTCGGGGAGGCACTCCGACGGGTGGCACGCCTCGGTCCCCGCGATTCTCTGCCCACGGGCGGGATAGGGAACTCCCACTACCCTTCGGCGGCTCGTCGACCTGACTCGATTATCTTGCGCATCTCCGTTGCCGGGTCGCCCTTGTATACGGCGGAGCCGGCGACGAGTACCCTGGCCCCGGACTGCACCACCAGGGGTGCGGTTTCGATGGTGATGCCGCCATCGACCGCTATGGGAAGATCGGTCATCTCTTTCAGGCGCCGGATCTTCTGCGTCGTCTCCGGAATGAAGGCCTGTCCCCCGAAGCCAGGGTTGACGCTTAACAAGAGGACGTAATCGAGGTAGGGCAGCGCCCACTCCACCGTCTCGGGAGGAGTGGTCGGGTTGAGCGCCACGCCGGCCTCGGCGTCTCCGGCCCGGATCATCTCGAGGACGCGGTGAAGGTGCGTCACCGCCTCCGGGTGGACCGAGATGCTCGCCACCCCAGCGTCCAGGAACACGGGGATCAGATTGTCAGGGTTATCGACCATCAGGTGGACATCGACCGGCAGGTCCGTCTGCGGAACGAGCGAAGCGGCTACTGGCGGGCCCATGGACAGGTTCGGCACGTAGTGATTGTCCATCGCATCGAAATGGACGAACCCCGCCCCGCCATCCCTTGCCCTGCGTACGTCGTCGGCCAGGTTGGCGAAGTCGGCCGCGAGGATCGAGGGACCAACGATCACCCTGTTGTCCAAACCGGAGAAGAATCCCATTTTCCCTGCCTTGTGCGATTGTTCGGATCGGTCGCTTCCCGTCTTGCGGTTACGGCACCGGCGCTTCCATGACCACGGTCCGCGAGTTCTATATCACCGGAACCTCCGCCGGCGGCACGTCCGGCTTCTCGGCCACGAGTAAGTCCATCTCGGGGTCGGGCTTACCGTACTTCGCGTCGCCCATCGTCGCGATCACGTCGAAGGCGTCTTCGAGGTCGAGCACGGAGAGGACACGCCCCACCTGCTCGCGTTTGTGCAGGCGCAGATCACCATCACGTCGAAGGCCCTGGACTTTATGTCTTGCGGTGTGCGTGAGCTCATCTCTATACCTTCCTCGCTTGATTCCCCGGCTCCCCACCGAAGAACTTCTCCCAGGGCATGTTCACGGGCTCATCCCTCGCCACGACGGCGTGCAGGTGACGCATGAGTGGGAAGTCCTCTGCCCCAACGATCCCACGCTCGGTGAGCTTCGGCAACGCGCCGCCGATGACCCGGATAGCCGCCACCCCCTCCAGCGTCACGCCTTTCATCCTCTCGTTCTGCACCTCCGAGAACGGAACCCCAGCCCCCGCGAAGCGTCCCGCCTTCACGTTGCGCCCGCCCATGGTGGTCACGAACATGTCCCCGACCCCGGGCAGTCCGTAGGGTGTCTCGGGTTGCCCCCCCAGCAGCTCCATCCACTGACCGAGCTCGCGTGTGGCCTGACCGAAGAGCGCCGCCCCGTAGTTGTACCTGCGGTACTTCGCCTCCGACTTGCCCTCCTTGTCCAGCAAGCCCTCCATGAGTCCCCCGCCGAAGGCGTAGCAGTTCTTGACCGCCGCGCACACCTCGCACCCGACAAGGTCGGTGCTGGTCCACACGTGGTAGTAAGGGGTGCGGAAAGTCGTCGCGAGCTTCTCCAGCACTTCCGCCTCGAGGCCCGTGAAGACCACGCAGGTCTCGTGCCGCACCGCCACCTCGCCGGCGATGGCCGGGCCGGTGATGGCCGACCAAGAGACCCCTTCCCTCAGTTCTTGCGGTACCCCCTCGGCCAGCACGTCCGGCAGGATCTTGAGGTCGCCGTTCTCGCCGGCCTCCATCCCCTTGGTCACGGCGATCACCATCATGCCCGGCTTCAAAAGCGACGCAAGCCTCTCGCCCGCCCAATGCACCCCGAAGGAGTTGACCCCGCTCATGGCGATGTCCGCCCCGTCGAACGCCTCCTCGGCCTCCTCCAACTGGTAGGCACGCACCCCTTCGGGCAGTTCGAGTTCCAGTCCGGGATGAAGCCCGTTCTTCTTGATGCTGTCGATGACCTCGCGGTCGAGATGGGTGCCGACCAGGCGCACCTCGTGGCCGTTGTCGGCCAGCGGGAAAGCCAGCGCCGTCGCCATTATGCCCGATCCCAAAACGCTTACCGTCGTCATCGTCTCCTCTCTCCAGAGACCGCAGATGGACGAAACTCCAATCGGCCTCGATCCACGGCTCCACCGCCATCGGTGTCGACCGCGCACTTCGCGGGTCCTTCCTCCGGACCGGTCGGGGCCGCGAAGCGCGGCCCCAACCGTGTCCTACCGTCCGTTCTAGACCTCTGCGGTGGCCTTACCTCCGCTCGCTTCGTGGCGCGACATCTTGTGCATCGACTCGCGCATCTGCGCGTACGTCTCGATATAGCGGTCCATGTAGAACATGTACTCTTCGTGGGCCTCCTTGTTCGGCTCGATGGTATCCTCGGTGTGCACCATGTTCTCCGCGGCCTCCTGGACGTTCGCGTAGATGCCAGCCCCGACCGCCGCCAGCATCGCGGTCCCGAGCACGGGTCCCTCGCTCACCCGCGTGAACGCTATCGGCACGTTCGAGACGTCGGCGTGCATCTGCATCCAAAGCCTGCTCTTCGCCGGACCACCCGAGACGACGTTGATCCTGGGCTCGAAGTTCTGGGCGCGCATGGTGCGGAAGATGTTCTCGGTGCCGAAGCAGATGCCCTCGATGACGGCGCGGAAGATGTGGCCCGGGGTGTGCCCGAGCGAGAGACCCCAGATCGCGCCGCGCACCAGCGGGTCCGTGTGAGGCGAACGGTTGCCCTGAAAGTAGTCGAGCACGACGAGACCGTCGGAGCCTATGGGCACCTTCTCGGCCATCTCGGTCAGGACCTCGTAGGGATCCACGCCGCGCCTCTTGCCCTCCGCCACCGCGCCGGCGGCGAACTGGTTCTTGAACCAGGCGACGACGGAGCCGGTAGAGGCTTGGCCGGCCTCGACGGTGTACTGACCCGGGATCATGGCGTCCGTGTAGGCGCCCCAGAAGCCCTGGTTGTGGACGGGCCTGGCGGACTGCCCGATCATTACGTGCGAGGAGCCGGTGATGAGCGCCATCTTGCCGGGCTCCACCAC
>JADDPY010000059.1:8609-13707 GCA_016781635.1 Rubrobacter sp. | reverse complement strand
TCAGGGGCGTCTCCAGCATCCGGCTCAGGACCTTCGCGACCTCGGTCTTGCCGACCCCGGCCTCGCCCTCCAGAAAGAGCGGTTTTTCGAGCTTGAGGGCCAGAAAGATCGCCGTGGCGAGCCCCTCACCGGCGAGGTAGCTCCCCTCTTGCAGCTTCTCCCTCATCTCCCCGGAACGCGAAACGCCGGGGGGCAAGGCCCCCCGGCGTCCGTTTACCGCTTCACTCAACGGCTCAGGGCTTCCTCAACGGCACGTTTGGTCCAGACCCGCGCCAGATGACGGCGAAACTCGGCCGAGGCCGCGCTGTCGGAGGCCGGGTTGGTCCCCTCGTCGGCGGACTGGGCCGCCTCGCCGACGGCGTCCAGAGAAGCCCCCGAGAGGGCCTGCTCGACGGAGGTCGCCCGGATGGGCGTAGCACCCATGGCGGTCAGGGCGATTCGGGCGGAGCCGATGGAGCCGTTGGAGCGCTCCACGACCGCCGCGACACCAACCATCGCCCAGTCCTGCGAGCGACGGCTGAACTTCTTGTACGACCAGCCGGTGTTCCCATCCAGCTTGGGAACTCGCACCTCCGTCACGACCTCCTGCTCACCGAGATCCGTCACCAGGTAGTCCCGGAAGAAGTCCGAGGCCTTCACGACCCTCTCGCCATTCGGGCCCTGGATCACGATCTGGCCTTCGAGCGCCGTGATGACGCTCGGCATGTCGCCGGAGGCGTCACCGTGGGAGAGGGTGCCTCCGAGGGTGCCGCGGTGCTGGACCGACGGGTCACCGAGGAGCCCCGCAGCGTAACCGACGATGCCGCAATGCTCTGCGACCATGTCGTTGAAGGCCAGGTCGCGGTGACGGGTGAGGGCACCGATCTTCAGGTGGTCACCCCCGTCGCGCACGTAGCGCAGGTTCTCCAGCCGGCCCAGGTCTATAAGGACCGAGGGCGCGGCCAACCGGAGGCGCATGATCGGGATCAGGGAATGCCCGCCCGCCAGAAGCTTGGACTCGTCGCCGTACTGCCCGAGCATCTCTATGGCGTGGTCGACGGACTCCGCGACCTCGTAGTCGAAGGCTACGGGGATCATTAAACGTTACCTCCCCTGCTTGATGTCGGCGGCACTTGCCCCCAGCGAGGCGTCTTCCTGCCTATCGCCGGACTGCTTGCCCTGAGCGTTCTGTATCGCCTTCCACACCCTCATCGGGGAGGCCGGCATGTCTATGTGCTTGATCCCCATCGGCGAGAGCGCATCCACGATGGAGTTTATGACCGCCGGCGGCGCACCGATGGTCCCGGCCTCGCCGACGCCCTTGACGCCGAGCGGGTTGCTCGGGGACGGGGTCACGGTCCGGTCCAGGGTGAAGTTCGGAAGCTCCGGCGCCCCGGGGATCATGTAGTCCACCATCGAGGCGGTGACTAGGTTACCGTCCTCGTCGTAGATGACGCCCTCGTACATGGCCTGCGCGATACCCTGCGCCAGGCCGCCGTGAAGCTGGCCGTCCACGATCGTCGGGTTGATGACCGGCCCGCAGTCGTCCACCGCGATGT
Organism: Rubrobacter sp.; assembly: GCA_016781635.1. Lineage (GTDB taxonomy): Bacteria > Actinomycetota > Rubrobacteria > Rubrobacterales > Rubrobacteraceae > Rubrobacter_F. The sequence goes on along the minus strand of JADDPY010000059.1, from coordinate 12,169 downwards.
AGTCGCGCAGCTTGACCTTGCCGGTCTCGGTGTCGACCTCGGTGATGCAGATGTGTGCGCCGAACGGGAACGTGAAGTTCGGCGGGTCGAAGATCATGGTCTCGTTGAGGAGCGGCTCCATCCCCTCCGGGAGGTCGCTTGCAAGGTAGGCCGCACCCGCGACGTCCTGAATGGTGACGTTCTGGTCCGGGGAGCCCGCCACGCTGAACCGACCGCCCTCAAACTCGATGTCCTCCTCGGAGGCCTCGAGCATGTGCGCCGCGATCTTCTTGCCCTTCTCGACGACCTTGTTGGCAGCGTGGTACACCGCGATGCCGCCGACCGCGAGGCTCCTGGAGCCGTAGGTGTCGCGGCCGAAGGGGACCGCGCCCGTGTCGCCGTGGATCACGTCTACGTCGTCGGGAGTAACCCCGAGGACGTCCGCCGCGATCTGGGACCAGCTCGTCTCGTGGCCCTGGCCGTGCGGCGAGGTGCCGGTCGCGACCTCGACCTTGCCCGTCACGAGCATCCTGACGTTCGCGGCCTCCCAGCCGGCGCCACCGATACCGAGCCCCGCGAGAGCCTGTGACGGCCCGAGGCCGCAGATCTCGGTGTAGGTCGAGAACCCGATGCCGAGCTGCACGGGATCGTTGTTGTCGCGCCTGCGCTGCTGCTCCTGGCGCAGAGCGTCGTAGTCGGCGAGCTCTATCGCCCGCTCCAAGACCCCTTGCAGGTTGAACGAGTCGTACTCCAAGCCGGCCGGGTTCGCCGTCGGCTCGTCGAACGGCTCGAAGAAGTTTCTCCGCCTGATCTCGGCGGGGTCCATGTTCAGCTCGCGAGCGAGGGAGTCCATGGCCCTCTCGATGGCGAAGCAGGCCTCGGGGCGCCCCGCGCCGCGGTACGCGTCGGTCGGCGTCAGGTTGGTGAAGACACCCTTGATCTCGATGGCGAAGTTCTCGAAGTTGTAGACGCCCGGGAACAGCGCGGCACCGCTGACCGAGATGGCCGGGGTGAGGAGCTGTAGGTATGCGCCCATGTCGTCGAGAAGCTTCACCCTCATCCCGAGGATCTTGCCGTCGGAGTTGGCGGCCATCTCGATGTCCTGGATCTGGCCGCGGCCGTGGATCGTCGCCTGGTAGTTCTCCGAGCGGTCCTCGACGTACTTGACCGGCGTGCCCAGCTTCTTCGCCAGCACGACGGCGATGATCTCCTCGCGGTACACGTTCAGCTTGGAGCCGAACGCACCACCCACGTCCGGCGCCACGACCCGGATCTGGTTCTCGGGGATGCCGGTCGCGAGCGACAGCACGATCTTGGCGAGGTGAGGGATCTGGGTCGAGGAGTACAGCAAGATGCCCTCGTGTCCAGGCTCCACGGAGGCCACGAGCGCCCTCGGCTCGATGGCGGTTGGGAGCAGGCGTTGCTGGATGTAGCGCTCCTTGATGACCACGTCAGCCCTCTGGAAGGCCTGGTTCGTGTCCCCCTGCCCTCCTACGTTCGGTCCCCGAACACCCCCGCCCTCTTCCTGCGTGTCGTCGGGGGCGTCGAAGAGCTCATCCATGCCTTCGACGCCCGCCGTGTACTTGAAGCACTCGTTGGTGCCGAGGTCCTCGTGCACCAGCGGGGCGCCCTCCGCGAGGGCGGCCTCCATGTTCACGACCGGCGTGAGGGGCTCGTAGTCCACCACGATGGCTTCGAGAGCGTCCTGGGCGGTGTAGCGGTCGCTCGCCACCACCACGGCCACCACGTCACCGACGTGGCGTACCTCGTCCGTGACGAGGGGCGGGAAGAACGGGGTCTTCTGCTGATCGGAGACCTGTGCCCCACACGGCACGCCGCCCGGCCACAAGTCCGCGAGCTCTTCACCCGTGAACGCCCCGACGACGCCGGGACGCTCTAGAGCACCCGAAACGTCGAGCTTCGTCACCTTCGCCCGCGCAAAGGGGCTCCTGAGCATGGCGAGGTGCAACATGCCTGGTAGCTTGATGTTGTCGGTCCAATTGGCTTTTCCGGTTACGAGGTTCGGGTCCTCCTTGCGAAGTAGACCGCCCCCCATATAACGTTCCGGTGCCTGAGTCACTCCAGCGTCTCCTATCTAGCTTGTCTGGCCGGCGGCCTGCTGCACGGCCTTGACAATGTTTTCGTATCCGGTGCAGCGGCAGTAATTGCCCTCCAGAGCCTCCCGGATCTCCTCCTCGTTCGGGTTCGGGTTCTCCTTGAGGTAGCTAATGGAGGCCAGGATCATGCCCGGCGTGCAGTACCCGCACTGCAGGCCGTGGTTCTCGTGGAACGCCGTCTGCATGGGATGCCAGTCGCCGTTCGTCTGCAACCCCTGTACCGTCGTGATCTCCTGCCCGTCGGCCTGCACCGCAAAGAGCGTGCACGACTTGACCGACTGGCCGTTCAAAAGCACCGTGCAAGCACCGCAGTTGGAGGTGTTACACCCGACCATGGTCCCGGTCAGGTTCAGCCCCTCACGTAGATAATGCACCAGAAGCAACCGAGGCTCGACCTCGTGCTCGTAGGTAGCACCGTTTACGTTGACCTGAATTCTTCGCACCTATTTTCTCCTTTCCCATGATGCCCGACGATGCTTGACACTCATCGTCCAAACAGCTTCCCCGAAACCCCGTGCGGTCACAGTAGGAAGGATCACAGCTTCCTTTACTCCCGGCAGCTCTCCGTAGATCCCCTTTCTTACAGACTCGCTTTTTTCAGCGTAGCACAGGCCCGAGAATCCGCGCAACGAAGCGCCTTTTCGCGCTCCGCTCATCCGATCCCGTCCGGTCCGGGCGAGAGCTCGTTGTAGTGTTGGTATCGTCCGGGGTGAAAGAGGGCCTCGACGTATTCCACCGGGGACTCCTCGAAGACGCAGGAGACCCTCTTTACTTCGAGCACCGGCGCCCCCTCTTCGAGCTCCAGCAGCACCGCTACGTCCTTGGGCGCCGCGGTCGCCCCGATCCACTGGCGCGCCCGATCCACCTCCGTCCCCACGGCCTCCCGGAAAATCCTGCTCAGGGAAACACCCCCATAGTCCGCCTCTTTCAAGGCCGGGAAACGCCCGATAGGCAGGTACGAATCGCCGACGAAGATCGGCTCTTCGTCCGCCAGCCTCAAACGCCGCACGAGCAAGACTTTCTCCCCCGGCTTCAACTCCAGCCTTAGCGCCACCTCCTCGGTGGCCCGAACCTCCTTCCTGAGGACGAGCTGCGCCCCTGGCTCGTGGCCGCGCCGCCTTATCTCGTCCGAGAAGCTGTACAACCGGACGAGGTTCGAGCTGAGCCGCGGTCCGACAAGAAACGTCCCCCGCCCTGGCTCGCGACGCACGAGCCCCTGCCGCCTGAGCTCGTCTAAGGCCCGCCGCGCCGTCGTCCGGCTCACCCCGTGGTCCCGCTCGAGGTCCGCCTCGCTCGGCAGCTTCTCCCCGATCCCGATCTCCCCAGACTCTATCCGCTCGTGCAACCGCAAGAGGATCTGATGGTAAAGCGTCCCCACGCTACTCCTCGATAACGGTTTCATGCCGCATTTGTAGTATCAAATCATCATTGTGTCAACAACCCTTCGTCCCCGTCGACCGTGCA
>JADDPY010000059.1:0-8565 GCA_016781635.1 Rubrobacter sp. | reverse complement strand
TTTGCATGAAATTTTCTTAATACCTTTGCATCTGGTCGTAGATACCGTTACATTGTAGTAACAGTTGGCGGAAAAAAGGGGAACGCCAGGGGGAGTGAGAGCGGCGTCAAAGGTTTTTGATGGTCGTGAGTTCGGCGGTAGTCCAGCATGGGAGCGCCTTGACGCGGATTTGCAGCGGTGGAATAGTAGCGTCTCTTTCATAGGGAAAGCGGAGAGGGAGGTACGCAAGGGGAGCGTGGTCGAATTAGGGAGCGGAGCATCCGTTCGCATTTTCAGTGCATACACGCATGATAGGCGTGAAGGGGAAGGGGAAGTTTAGTTTATGGATACCTCAAGAATGTTTGAGTTCCCGGTAAAGGAGTTCTTCAAGCAGCCGCGATCTTTGTTCGGGGCCGGGGCGTACGAGAACGCCGGGCCCGAGGCGGCGGCGATGGGGCTCAAGCACGTCCTGTTCGTCACGTCTGGGCTCAAGGGTACGGGCATCATCGACGAGTGTAGGACCAACTTCGAGAACGCGGGCGTCTCGGTCACGGTCTATGACAAGGTCGAGTCCAACCCGAAGGACTACAACGTCATGGACGCCTACAAGGCGTTTAGCGAAGGTGAGTGCGACGGGTTCGTCTCCATCGGCGGCGGGTCCTCGCACGACGCGACGAAGGGTGCGCGGGTCGTGGCGGCGCACGACGGGCGGAGCGTCAACGAGTTCCAGGCCGTGAACGCCTCGGAGACGCTGGACAACCCGGCGCACATCGCCATCAATACGACGGTCGGGACCGGGTCCGAGACGACGCCGGCCTACGTCATCACGGACCTTTCGTCGCCGGACGCGCCGCACAAGTGGGTCGGGTTCGACCGGGCCGCGATCACGACGCTTGCGATCAACGACCCGGTGTTGTGCATGACGCAGCCGCCGGAGTACATCGCGTACACGGGCTTCGATACGATGGCCCACGCCTCGGAGTGCTACGTCGGGCGCGTGCAGCACCCCTCGACGACGCCGGTGGCATTGAGCGCCGTCAAGCTGGTGCAGGACAACCTGCGTGAGGCGACGTACAACCCGAGAAACTACAAGGCGATGGAGGGGATGGTCTGGGCGCAGTACATCGCGGCTCAGGCGTTCTCGACGGGTCTGCTCGGCATTCTGCACTCCCTCTCGCACGCGGTCTGCGCGTACTACGACATCCACCACGGCCTGAACAACGGCATCGGTCTCCCGAGGGTGTGGACGTACAACCAGCCGGCGGCTCCGGACAAGTACGCGGACATCGCGGGGGCCATGGGCGTGGACACGCGCAACATGACGACCTTCCAGGCGGCCGACGCGGCCATCGAGGAGGTCATCAGGCTCGTCAAGGACTGCGGCTGCCCGGAGAACTGGAGCCAGGTCGCCGAGTACCCGAAGACCAGGATGGGCAAGGGCTGGTACGAGGGGAAGAGCAAGGACGCCATCCTGTCGGACGACGAGGAGCTGCAGAAGATGGCAGAGCACATGATGGGCGACCTCTGCACGCCGGGGAACCCGCGTGACCTCACCGTCGAGGCGGCGAAGGAGATCCTGCGCGACTGCATGTATGACGAGATGGCCGTCAGGACGTCGGGCAGCGGCTACCGGCAGGCCATCTGGGGCGCCTCCCCGGAGATGGGCCGCAAGGCGGCAGGAGGCTAGTTCTCCCTCGCCTAGAGTAAGAAGAAAAAAAAGGAGCGCCAGGAGTGGCACGGGTACCATTGCTGCATTTGCGCGCGGCGTACAAGATGGGGGCGGGCCTGAACACCCGCTCCCGTTGTTGTTGGAGCAGGCAACGTTTTTAGAAGGGGCATTTTGTTCGAGAGCATCGAAGAGGTCCGGGAGAAGCTGTCGGGGCAGGACTACGTTTGCAACCGCCAGCTTGCGACGGTGGTGTACCTGGCCGTAAAGCTGCAGAAGCCTATTCTTATAGAAGGTCCGGCGGGGGTCGGTAAGACCGAGCTAGCGAAGGCGCTCGCGGCGGCGACCGAGCGGGCGCTCATCCGGTTACAGTGCTACGAGGGTCTGGACGAGGCCAAGGCGCTGTACGAGTGGGAGTACGGCAAGCAGCTTCTCTACACGCAGGTGTTGCGGGAGAAGATCGGGGAGGTCCTCGGGCCGACGCAGGGTCTGCGCGAGGCGGCGGCGAAGCTGCGCGAGCAGGACGACGTGTTCTTCTCGGAGAACTTCCTGATCGAGCGCCCGATACTCCAGGCCATAACCTCCGAGGCACCGCCGGTCTTGCTGCTCGACGAGATCGACCGGGCGGACGAGGAGTTCGAGGCGTTCCTGCTCGAGTTTCTGAGCGATTATCAGGTGTCTATTCCCGAGATAGGGACCATCAAGGCGGAGCATCCGCCGGTGGTCATCCTGACCTCGAACCGGACCCGCGAGCTCTCGGAGGCGCTCAAGCGGCGTTGTCTGCACCTGCAGATCGACTACCCGGACTCGGAGGTCGAGCTGGAGATCGTGCGTCTCAAGGCCCCGGGCGTCGGGGACGCTCTGGCGAGAGAGCTGGTCGAGACCATACAGTCCATAAGGACACTGGACCTGCGCAAGTCGCCGAGCATCGGGGAGACCCTGGACTGGGCGCGCTCGCTGGTCGTGCTCGGCGCCAAGAGCCTGGATAAGGACCTGATCGAGGAGACCCTCAGCGTGATCATCAAGTACGACCGGGATGCCGCGAAGGTGCTGGCGCACGTGGGTGGCGGCCCGGAGAGAAAGGACCTCGGCCAGAGGACCCCAACCGGCAAGAACCTGAATGAGGGGATGTACGAGATGCACCGCAGCACCCACAAGCACAGCCACTAGTCTGATGGACACGGTAATAAACGACTTCGTGCAGGTGTTGAGGCACCATCAGCTCAGGGTGTCTCCGGCCGAAAGCCTGGATGCCCTGTACGCCCTGAAGCAGGTCGGGCTCGGGGAGCGCGCGGTGGTGCGCGACACGCTACGAACCACGCTGGTCAAGAGCCACGACGACGTCGAGACTTTCGAGAAGCTCTTCGATCTGTACTTCACCCTGCGGCCGACAGCGGAGAAGCCGAAGGCGAAGCTCGACGCGCACGACCACGACCACGATGAAGGACAGCCTACGAGTGCCGAGTTCGGCGAGGATCCGGCCGGTGAGGCGCCGGACTCGGAGGAGCACAGCCACGAGGACGACGAGAACACCGAGTTTCGCCGGTTCTTTGACGAGGAGAAGATGCGGCCATCGGAGGAGATCCACGGGCAGGCGGACAAGATGCGCCTCTCGATGTTCTCCCAGGAGCTTATCCTGAACCGCAAGCCGAACGCCCTGAACCAGGCCCTGCAGCGCATCACGCACCAGCTCAAGCTGCGCCGGGCGCGCAACATGTTCAACCCCGGGGACCTGGTGACGCACGGCGACAGCGGGCAGGAGCTGCCGCTCGACGTCTCCGCCGTCGACCTGCAGGGGCTTCTCGACCACCTGCACGACCTGGAGATCGACGAGTCGCTCATCCGCCAGCTCGAGGAGCAGAGCGAGGAGATCCTGCGCGGGCTGCCGCAGCTTATCGAGCAGATGATCGAGCGCCAGAACAGGCTGGAGCAGAAGAAGGACGACTCGGCCCTGATGAGCAGTTCCCTGCGCAAGATCTTCAACTTCTCCCCCGGCGAGCAGAGGGAGACGGAGGCGGCGATAAGGCGCATCGCCCGTCAAATCCAGGGTGCCAAGACCCGCCGCTTGAAGCAGGACCGCACCGGGCACATCAGCGTCTCGCGCACCCTGCGCCAGAACGCCCGCTACGGGGGCATACCCTTCAACCCCGTCCTCCGCCGCCACCACGAGAAGCGCCCGCGTATAGTGCTGCTGTGCGACATCAGCATAAGCACGAGGAACCTGAGCCGGTTCTGGCTGCACATGATCTACCAGATGCAGAACCTGTTCTCGAAGGTGAGGACGTTCGTGTACGTGGCGGACGTGGCAGAGGTCACGCAGCTTCTGGAGGAGAACAGCATGGACCGGGCGGTCGAGCATATCTTCTCGGGGCGCATGCTCGACGCCGACGTGAACAGCGACTTCGGGAAGGCCGCAGAGCAGTTCAGGAACGAGCATCTGCCGACGCTGAACCACCGGACGACGCTCGTGATCCTGGGCGACGGGCGAAACAACGGCAAGCCGCCGAACGCGCCGTCGCTGGAGGAGATCACGCGCCACGTCAAGCAGACCATCTGGATCACGCCGGAGCCCAAGTGGGGATGGACCCTGGGTTCGTGCGACATGCCGCTCTACGAGCCCCTGTGCGACCGCGTGGAGGTGGTCAGGACGGTGGACCAGCTCGCAAGCGTCGCCGAGGAGATGGTCAGGAGCCGGGTTTGACGCATGGATCCCGAAAAAGGATCTCCTTCTCCCCCACCGAACCCTTCCGGTTCTGCCCGGCGGACGGGACGAAGCTGAGCGAGCCGCGTCCGAGCGGCGGGGTGACTTGCCCCCTGTGCGACCGGTCGTGGTACCGGGGCTCGGCGCCGGCGGTCGGGGCGGTTATCGTGGAGGATGGCAAGGCGCTGGTGACTATACGGGCGCGCGAGCCGGAGAAGGGGCGGCTGGACCTGCCGGGCGGGTTCCTGGAGGTCGGGGAGCACCCGGCGGACGGCCTCGTGCGCGAGGTGAAGGAAGAGCTCGGGGTGGAAGCGGAGGTGGTCGGCGACTCCGTGCTCCAGGCGACGCACACTTATGGGGAAGGCGGGGACTGGGTGCTGGCGATCGGATTCCGGGTCAAGATATTGGGAGGGGAGATCCGGCCCGCCGACGACGTTGCGGGGGTAAGGTGGGTGTCCGTAGGGGAGATCGACGACCTCGACTTCGCCTGGGCGCACGATCGGGCGCTCGTGCGGGCGGCGCTGGAGAGGGAGAACTCTTGACGGCTAAAAGGAAGGGACCGTGGGCGTGCTAGACGGCTGGCTCGAAGGGTTCATGCACGGTTCTGTGAGCGTTGGAGTGGTGCTGCTGGTGAGCTTGCTTCTGGGCTTGAGGCACGCGAGCGACCCGGACCACCTCGCGGCGGTAACGACGCTTATCGCCTCCGAGAAGGACCACGACAAGATAAGAAAGGCCGGCTACATGGGGCTTTTGTGGGGCCTCGGGCACGGTACGACGCTCGTCCTGATCGGGCTGCCGCTCGTGCTCTTCAACCGCTTCCTGCCCGAGCCCGTGCAGCAGGCCGCCGAGACGCTTATAGGCGTAATTATCATCTTCCTGGCCGTCCGGCTGCTGATGAGGTGGCGCCGCGGCCTCTACCACGCCCACGTCCACGTCCACGAGGACCGCGCCGAACCTCACCGCCACGTCCACTCGCACAGGCAGAGCGAGGCGCACGGTCACGGCCACGCGGCCGGGCGCCGGACGCCGCTCTCGGCGTACGGCGTCGGGCTCGTACACGGCATCGGCGGCTCGGGCGGCCTCACGCTCCTCCTGCTCTCGACCATCTCGGATCGGACCGAGGCCGCTGCGGCACTTCTGCTCTTCGCGGCCGGCACCGCTATCTCGATGGCGCTCCTCTCGACCGCGTTCGGGCTCGTAATAGCCGGGGGGCCGGTGGCCCGGAACTTCGAGAGGGTTGTCCCGATCCTGGGCGTGTTCGGCGTGGCCTTCGGGGCGTGGTATGCCCTCGGTGCCGTGGGGGTGATTGCCTACCCATTCTAAGGAGACGGGGCAGTATCGCCTCATAAGCCAACCGTTGTAGCGGAAACCAAGAGAAGGAGAGACCAGAATGCCGAAGTACGTGATCGAAAGGGAGATACCCGGGGCTGGGGACCTGTCCGCCGAGGAGCTTCAGGGCATCTCGCAGACGTCCTGCAACGTCCTTAACGAGATGGGCCCGCAGATACAGTGGGTTCAGAGCCAGGTGACCGACGACAAGATCTACTGCACCTACATCGCCCCGAACCAGGAGATGGTCCGCCAGCACGCCGAACAGGGCGGCTTCCCCGCAAACAAAATCTCCGAGGTCCGCTCGGTGATCGACCCGACGACCGCCGAAGTTTAGTATCCCTATAAGAGCCGTCGACCGATCCGGTCGACGGCTCTTTTTATGCTCAGAATGGTGCCCGACCTACCCGACGCGTCTTTTCCTCGCAATCGAGGCAACCCCTCCCGCCGGAAGCGAAGCTCAACCACATCGAGGTTCGGCAGGTTATTCGGCGTCGGGCAGGTCCCGGTACTGCCGGTCGACTCTTATTACGGTGCGCTGGTTTCTTGCGGCGTAGTACGTGAAGGCGAGGATGGTCTCCTCCTGATCCGTGAGCTTCTCGCCACGGGTTTGCTTGAGCAGGATCTCATCCACGCGCTCTTCGATCTCTTTGTTGTTCATACCGGTAGTCTACCTTTCGCCTGTATGACGCAACCCTGCTCGGGTGCGTGAGGGGCTCGGATCCTCCCCGACGTCGGAGCCCTCGGCGCCGGTTCGAAGATCCGCGACAGCCCGGACAAGCATGTCCGCCGCCTTCCCTACCTCTTCCCCCGTGCTGAAGCGCCCGAGGCTGAGGCGGACGGTCGCCCAGGGGCCGTCTTTCAGCCCCATCGCTTCAAGGACGTGCGAGGGACCGGCGTCGAGGGAGGCGCAGGCGGAGCCGGCTGAGGCGGCCACGCCGGGGAGGGCGCCGAGCAGCTCCCCGACGTCCACGCCGGGGAAGGAGACGTTCAGGGTGTTGGGAAGGCGAGCTTCGGGGTGGCCGTTGAGGCGGAGGCCGGGGACAGCTTCGGCCAGAGCCTCGTGGAGCCGGTCGCGAAGGGTGCGTAGCCTCTCCCCTTCCTCCGGGTGCGCCGCGGCTCCCACGGCGGCGGCCCTCCCGAGGCCGACAATGCCAGGGACGTTGAGGGTGCCGCTCCTCATGCCCCGCTCCTGGCCGCCGCCGAAGAGGATGGGCTCGGGGCGGGCGCTCCGGACGCCGGGACGGGGACGGCGCCGGACGTAGAGGGCTCCCACGCCCTTCGGGCCGTAGCACTTGTGGGCGGAGATGCTCAGGAGATCGACGCCGAGATCCTCTACGTCCACGGGGACCTTGCAGAAGGCCTGCGCCGCGTCGGTGTGGAAGGGGACGCCCCGTTCGTGAGCGACTCCCGCCAACTCTCGCACCGGGTTGAGCGTGCCGGTCTCGTTGTTGGCGAGCATGATCGAGACGAGCCTGGTTTCGGGCTCTAGAGCTTCGGCGAGGGCGTCGGGGTGGACGATGCCGTAGCGGTCGACCGGGAGGACCGTGACCCTTATGCCGGCGCGGGCGAGATGGTGCGCCGTCTCGATGATCGCCTCGTGCTCGGTCGCGGCGGTCACGAGGTGGTCGCCGGGGCGAAGGATGCCCAGGAGGGCCATATTGTCCGACTCGGTGGCGCCGGCGGTGAAGGTGATCTCCTCGGGCGAGGCGGCCATGGCTTCGGCCATCTCCTCCCGGGCCATATCGACCGCGGCGCTCGCGGTCCAGCCGTAGGCGTGAGTAGCGGAGGAAGGGTTGCCGAACTCTCTCTTGAGATAGGGGAGCATCGCCTCGAGGACGCGCTCGTCGAGCGGCGTCGTGGCGTTGTTATCCAGGTAGATCGGCAAGGTGCGCCTCCTCTCCCAAGTCCGACCGATAGTGGCAGCCCCGGCTCTCTTGCTCGGCAAGGTCTCCCTCCGGGATTGTACGCGCGACAGTGAGCGAAGCGCCGGAGGTGCCGCTGCGTTCATTCACAACCTCTTCTCACCTCCGCGATCCCCTTACGGATCCTACTGATCGCCCGGACGAGCCGGAGGAAATCTTCCGTCGTTTCGCTCATCAGCGTACCTCCGGCTCGGGACTGAGCGCTACATTATGCCCGGGACTCGGCGGACGGACCAGATGCTGCCGGTACCCCGATTCCGGTCGTATCCATGGGGACCCATGAGCCGCGCGGTTTGCATCCAAGTTTGTCGAACAGGGCTTCATTTCCTGCCAGTCTTGGCCACAGTCCGGCGTCGCGCTATTCGGCTCTGTCGGCCTCTTGGTGAAGCGGTGCCTGCGTTCCTGAACCCGTCCTCCGGGCGGTCTTCAGGCGGCCAGCATCCTCGCCCTGAGCAGCTCGAAGCCGGCCCTGCCGAGCCCTGCCTCTTCAGAAGCTTGAGCTTGTGGACGAACCCTTCCACCGGCCCGTTGGACCAGGTCTCGGTGAGCCCCGCCCTCACCGCGGCGAGGTCCTTCCTCAGGCCCGCGGCGAAGCTCCGCATCGCGGGAGCGGCGCACGCCTTGGCCTCTTCGAGCCACCCGTCGAGCTTCTCACCTTCTAACCCTCTGACCATCTTCGCGAAATCCTGCGTCAGCCTTCGCGCATCGGCAAGCGCCTCATCCGCGTCGCAAAGCCTCCCCAGGTACGCCTTCTGCTCCTCGCTGAGCTTCTCCTCCCGACGCAGGAACAGCGCGGCCACGTTCTTCGAGGTCCTTGTAGCGGTAGACGGTCCTGGCGCTTATGCCGAGCACTCGGCAGATGCGCCTGAGGTCGGCGCCTGCGAGGTAGAGGCGGCGGATGTCCTCCCACTGCCGGTCCAGCCGCTCGTGGCGCCTCCGGGCCGCCTCCTCGACCTTGCGGTCGT
>JADDPY010000321.1 GCA_016781635.1 Rubrobacter sp. | reverse complement strand
ACGTCCGCGAAGATCTCAAGGGCCTCGACGCCCGGCTCGTCAACTGCGTCCACGACGAGTTCGTCGTCGAATGCCGGGAGGGCATAGCCGGCGAAGTGGCCGAGAAGACGAGCGCGGCCATGACCCGCGCCGGAGCCGCCATCCTCAAAAAGGTCCCGACCGAGGTCGAGGTCGCAACCTCCCGGGAGTGGCGAAAGTAGGAGGCCCTACCCCGTGCAGCGGTGTGCAATGGTGTTGGACCTCGGACAGAACAGTTGTTCTGTGCTGTAGCGCCGGACGTTCGGTGCCCTTCTCGTTGTTCCCGAACGTCAATGAAACAGAGGTGGCCTAACCGAATCGCTGCTCGCTCGGCTTGCTCCTCGTGGGCGGGAGCTAACGCGCCGTCCATCCCCCGTCGACGAGAAGGGTGGTACCGTTGACGAGCGCGGCGGCGGGTGAGGCGAGGTAGATTACGGCCCCGGCGACGTCCGTCGTCGTGCCGACGCGGCCGACCGGAATATTCGCAAGGACCCCTTCCAGAAACTCCGGGTCGTCGAGGCGTTCCGCCGTGCCGGGGGTCCTCACGAAGGTCGGGGCGACGGCGTTGACCGTTATGCCGTGGGGCGCCCACTCCAGGGCCAGAACACGCGTCAGGCCCTCCACGCCGGCCTTGCTCGCGGAGTAGACGGCGTGGCGAGGGATGCCGACGCTCCCGGCCTGGCTGCTCATGTTGATGATGCGGCCGGAACCACCTTCGATCATCCGCCTGCCGGCGGCCTGGCAGGCGAAGAAGAGCCCCTTGAGGTTGACGTCCATAAGCTCGTCCCAATCCTCCCCGGTGATGTCGACCGCGTCGTGGTTCGTGCCGAGGCCCGCGTTGTTCACGAGAATGTCCACGCTCCCGAAGCCCTCCACGGCTCGATCGAAAGCCCCTTCGATCGAGTCGAGGTCGCGCACGTCGAGCCCGACGGATAATGCCTCGCCGCCCTCCTCCTCGACCTTTGCCACCAGAGCGTCGAGGTCTTCTACCCGGCGGGCTGTGGGGACCACCCGGGCACCAGCGTGAGCGAGCGCGAGGACGAGGTCGTGCCCGATCCCCCGGCTCGCGCCCGTAACGAGGGCCACCCTACCGTCGAGATCGAAACGCGGGTAATCCATCCTGGCTCCTTTAAAGGTTCGGGACACCGTCGGCCCCCTCATGCTACCGGGACCGGACGACCCGATCAGATTACAAGCCATGGTGAACCGTAAACCAAAGTGACGCCCGGCCGACCCGCCAAGGTACGGGACGGGTCACGCCGGGCGTTAGACTCGTTGAACTACGCGGTTCCGGAGGCCCACGCCGGACGAGCCGTCGGCTCGCGCTGCGTCTCGCCCGTGTGGGCCTCCGGAGTAAAGCTGCCCCTTAGGCGGTGTTGGCCCTATCGCGACGGAGCAGGCGTCTCACGCTGGCGACCTCGTCGTCGGCGCGGTCAGCGAGGGTGACCTTTCTACCACACTCGCACCCGAAGTCGTCGTCCCTCGCGTCCCAGTCGTCCTCCATGCCGAGCAGGACGATCTTTTCTCCACAGTCGCACTCCAGCACTATGCGCTCCGAAAACTCTATAAAGCGATCTAGATCCGAACCAGGCTGCATGTGTTTCCCCCTTGATGTCTTCAGCAGCGGCCGAAGAGAAGGTCGCACATCCAAGTATGCAGCACAACGTCAACCTCGCTCTACCCATGACTACCGCCAAGGTTAAACTAAACTTATAGTTGAGGTTGAGTCAAAAAACTGCTGTTTTGGGGCACATTCCCGCCCCGACCTATGGGGTGCGACAGGGAGAGGGAGGCTACGGGTTGTGGTTGTGGGAGGTTTGCGGTTTTCTAGCCGCAAAGTCTGTATGCGAGGTAGAAGGTTAGACGAAAAGCTCGACGATCAGGCCCTCGTCGGGGCGGAGGTAAGGATAGCCTTTGGTTTCTTCCCCTTCACGGTCCGGATGGGTAGATAGAACGACGCGTCCGCGTGACGGGGAGTTGGTGGAGGCGAACTCATGGGGGACGTGGCCCAGGTTGAGGGCGACGAGGTAGCGGTGGCCTTGCGCCTCGCGGATGTACATGAGCCCGTCGCCGGTGGCGGGGACCGGGGCATAAGAGCCCGTGGCGAGGGCGGGGGTCGCTCGGCGGAGGGCGAGGAGGCGGCGGTAGAGGGTCAGGATCGAGGTGGGGTCTTCGCGCTCGGCGGCCACGTTGTTGCGGTCGTGGTCTTTGGCGACGGGGAGCCAGGGCTCCACGCCCGCGAGACAGAAGCCGGCGTTCGCTTGCGTGTTCCACTGCATCGGGGTGCGCTCGGGGTCGCGGCCGAGGCCCCTGCCGGGGACGTTCTTCTCCCAGGGGTCCTGTACCCCCTCGGGGGGGATAGGGACATCGTGCATCCCGATCTCGTCGCCGTAGTAGATCGTGGGTGTGCCTCGCAGCGTGAGGAGGAGCATCGCCGCCACCCGGGCCTGGGGGGTGCCGATGCGGCTGGCGATGCGCGAGCGGTCGTGGTTGCCGAGGACCCAGTTGGGCCAGGCACCTTCGGGGAGGGCGGCCTCGTAGCGTTCGATAAGGGAAGCTATCTCCCGGGCGTACCAGGGCGTGGGGATGAGGTGCATGTTCGTCGGCAGGTGGAGGCCGCTCTCGCCGTAGTAGGCCACGAGCCTGTCGATGGGCAAATATAGTTCCCCGACGAGCAACTTCTCGCCGTAGGCGTCGAGTACTCCACGCATCTCGCGCACGGCATCGTGAACCTCGGGCCGGTCGGTCGAGTAGATCGGCAGGAGGGCGTCGTAGGGCGAGCCGGCGAGATCGTGGTCTGGGTTCGGCGGGTTGTCCCGGAAGCGGCAGTCTTTTAGAAGCTGGCGGAGCGCGTCGACCCGGAAGCCGTCCACGCCGCGCTCCAGCCAGAAGCCGAGGACGTCGAGCATGGCCTTCCGCACCTCTGCGTTGCGCCAGTTCAGGTCGGGCTGCTCGGGGAGGTAGGCATGATAATAGTATTGGTCCGTCCGTTCGTCGAAGGTCCAGGCGGGAGCGCCGAAGCTGGCGATCCAGTTGTTCGGGGGCCCCCCGGTCCTCGGGTCGGGGTCGCGCCAGATGTACCAGTCGCGCCTCGGGCTCTGCCTCGACGACCGGGACTCCTCGAACCAGCGGTGACGGTCTGAGGTGTGGTTCGGGACGTAGTCGAGGATTACCTTGAGGTCGAGGCGGTGGGCCTCGGCGACGAGGGCGTCGAAGTCCTCCAGCGTCCCGAAGGTCGGGTGGACGTTCTTGTAGTCCGAGACGTCGTAGCCGAAGTCCTTCATGGGCGAGGGGTAGAACGGCGAGATCCAGACAGCGTCTACCCCGAGCCAGGAGAGGTAGGAGAGCTTGTGGGTGATGCCCCGCAGGTCTCCGACACCGTCGGCGGACGAGTCCATGAACGAGCGCGGGTAGACATGGTAG
>JADDPY010000585.1 GCA_016781635.1 Rubrobacter sp. | reverse complement strand
GGCGTAGCGCTTGACCGGTGGTCTGGCGGCTGAGGTTGGTGAGGGCGGCGGGGATTGCGGGATCGAGTAGAATAGCGGGAGCGGCCATAGGACTTGCCTCCTGTGGGCGTTAGGCTCGTGTAAGTGTTGGTAGCACTTGCCCGAGCCGCTTTTGTTTACCTATTGGTAGTGTACCCTAAGAAAGGACATTTGTCAACTATTGAATTGACAGTCGCCATTTCTTGTTATACTATTTGACCTACAAATAAGACGCCCTGAAAATAGAGGGGTGAAAACCGTGCGAAGTAATCTAAAGGTCTTGGTGGCTCAGAAGTCACAGCGCGAAAAGCGCCGTATCAGCCTCCGTACTGTCGTTGCAGAAACGGGCATTAACAAGAACACGATCTACGCGATCGCGAATGACACGCTGCGAGAATATCCCGTCGATGTAATGACAACGCTGTGCGAATACTTCAACTGTGACCTCAGCGAGCTGCTCTTTTTGGAAGACAACGAAGAAGCCCCGGTAGCGCCGTAGCGCACCAGGGCGAGCCCGTGTTCTAGTCCGGGCCGTGTGGCTAGCATACCACGCGGCAGGAGGGCAATCCACTATGCGTTATCTTGCCATTTTCGCGCTTGCACTGGTGCTCGGGGGCGGTGTGTTTCTCCTTACTCGCTCCAGCGACCAGCCCGATCCCCTTGCCTATCAGCAGCGCCTCTGGGAGCAGCAGCAGCAGCAAGCCCGCCAGACGGCGCTGGAGCCCTTCCAGCGAGCCAGCACGGCCGCATGGTATCTCTTTGTAGCGGCGGTGCCCCTCGTGGCCTTGGGCTTCGCTGTTGATGCGTGGATCCAACGTCGCCGGCCGCTGGTGTACCCGAATGCCCAGGGCCAGCTCCCCGTACCACGCGCCGTTGTTGACAGTGGCGAGCTCGCCGGGGCAATGCTGGCCGCGCTTCAACAATTCCACCGCACCCAGCAGATGGCAGCTGTCCAGCCTCGTGTAGACAAGCTAAGCATCACGGCTAAAGAGCCGGCCGCGTTCCCCCAAATACCCCTAAACGCGCCTGGCCTTACCACCGCACAGCCCGAGGCACCAGCGCTCCCAACAGGAACCGTTGACCTTGCCGATCTAACAGTGAACTGGCGCCCGAGCGTGCAAAGCATTACGCTGGCTGTTGGGGCGGGTGGCCAGCCGTACCGCGTCCATGCCAAAGATTTATGTCACGTTGCCTTGGCAGGTGCGACCGGTGGCGGGAAGTCCAACATCATGCGGCTGCTCCTCGCCCAGCTGGTGAGTGCTGGCGCGCATGTGGTGCTCGCCGATCCGCACTACACGCCGCTGGATGCCGAGTCAGGCGACGACTGGCGTCCGATTGCGCAGCGCCTCCATATGGCACCAGCCGTAAAGGCATCCGACATTCAGCATATGCTGGCCTGGCTGGCAGCAGACGAGCTGCCCCGGCGCCTGGAGCTTCGGCACAACGGGCAACCAGTGGGCGTGCCCCTCTTCTTTGCCGTTGACGAGCTGCCCAGCATCGTTAAAGACATACCCGAGGCACCCGAGCACATGGGACGGCTGCTCAGGGAGGCGCGTAAGGTTGGGATCTTCATTATTGGCGCTGCCCAAGATTTTTTGGTCAAGACGATCGGCGGGGCCGGGGCGGTGCGAGACTGTTACCGGACAAGTTATTACGTCGGCGGTGATGCCCAGACGGCGCGCGTGCTGTTGGATGTGCAGGGACGTGTTGACGATGGCCAGCTCGGGCAAGGGCTCGCGCTGCTGCGCTCCAAGGCCACGCCGCAGGCCTCGCTGGTGCGTGTTCCGTTGGCTTCCAATCAGGCGATCTACGGGCTGCTGGGAGACGCCCATCAGGACGCCGCAATCAACGTTATGCCGGCTGATAAGCGTCCAGATGGTAGCCAGATGGTAGCCAGTCCACAGGTGGACGCCGAGGCATTGCAACGCCCTACACCGCACACAGCCGAGGCAGAGCGCGTGCTGGCGCTGTTTCGTCAGGGGTTAGACGTTGCCGGCGTTGTGCGCGAAATCTATGGCGTGACAAGCAAGCAGGGGCGCACATATCAGGAGCGCTCGGCCGAGGTGCAGGCCGTGTTGCGGGGCGCGCTGTGAGTGACAAATTATTTGACGGACAGTGGAAGGCCGAGGACTTTAGTCCAGCCAACCGGATCATGTTGCCAGTGTTTGATCCAAGTGGCGAATTTCAATACTTAGACATTCCGTTGCGCTTTTATCTTCTGTTGTGCCGAGCAATCATTCGTGTAACAGCGCTTGATACTGAGGCAGCGCAACTAGAAGAAATTCGGAGGATTACAACACTAACAGTATATGGAGCCTTAATGTTTGCAGGCATACGGCAGCTAGAATTTACCGACCATGATCATGAGGTTATTGCCGGAACGCTAGGGATTCTTCATGATCGGGCTGATAAGGAAAAATGGAAAACGGATAGTGATGCAGTTCTCAGCTTGTGTTACCACCTGATTCGTATTAAACAAGCATCGCATAGCGATGCTTTTCGTATGGCTGAAAGGCTATTAGGCTCGCAAACCAGCAAGAAAGCTTTTCGCAAGCGCTTGAACCGGTGGGCTACAGCACCGCAACGAAGGCTTGAGCAAGTGGCAACACAAGGGCGACCACGTAAAAAAGAGACAGAAAGCCCCTACGAATGACGCTTTTTTACAACACCTAGCACGCACAAAAAGAGACAACATTGGGGTAAAATTGGGTCTTTTACTATCTTGTATCTGTCTCTTTTGTGTGCGACAATCGCAGTATCAACCAAAAGAAAAAGCCGCTCATATGAGCGGCAGGCTAGAACGGTCTGACTTGTGGCGTGGCTTCCACATTGTATGGCTTCTCTGGTCTGCTGTCAATAGCGGCACAGGAGGTAGCCATGCTCGCCCCAACCGTTGAACGTCCGACAACGCGCATCCGAGACAATGACCAGCCTGCCGTTCTCAAGATCGGCATTCAAGGCCAATATTGGATCGTTAAGTCCTGCCGCTGGTGTAAGCAGCGTCATGTGCATGG
>JADDPY010000516.1 GCA_016781635.1 Rubrobacter sp. | reverse complement strand
GGCGCGAGACGAAGTACGAAAGCACCCCTCCTGTCGCCAAGTAGAGGGTCGACGCGGACCAAAGCGCCGAGGTGAAGCATCTTCTGGCTTCGCGAGTGCCTTTCGAGCCGTAGATCTCACGGTGCGGCGCACCAGCGTTGGCAGCATGGGATTCGGCGAGGGGGTGCCTCAGACGCGGGCGAGCAGTTCGTTGACCGTGTTTTTCGGCGCTTGTAGTATTCCGGGCGCTACACGGGGCGACGGTAAAGGGGAAATATGAGTGGAGGCGTGGAGACCGGGTTGCCTCAGGCACGGTACACCTACGGCGGGGATGAGTTCGTCTTCGTGGAGCTTGCCGAGGCGATGAGCCTGGGCGTCAACTTCCGGGCGATGGCGATCACGAACAAGCTCAAGGAAGAGAACATCCCCGGCATCATGGACATCTGCCCGTCCAACGCCTCGTACATGGTCCGCCTCGACCCGGATGTCTTGCATCCGGACAAGCTTATAGGGCGTCTCAAGGAGATAGACGAGGAGGTCGGCGACATCGAGGGCTTCGAGCTCGAGACGCGCGTCGTGGACGTCCCCGTGATGATGAGCGATCCATGGACCCATGAGGCCCTGATGCGCTTCCGCGACCGCCACCAGGACCCGGAGGCGACCGACCTCGAGTACTCGGCGCGCATCAACGGCTATTCCTCGACGGAGGACTTCGTTGCCGCGCTCCTGGGCTCGCCGTGGCTCGTGACCATGATCGGGTTCGTGCCGGGGCTGCCGTGGTGCTACCAGCTCGTCCCGCCCGAGGAGCAGGTCGAGGTCCCGAAGTACGTGAGGCCGCGCACCTACACCCCGGAAAGGGCCTTCGGATTCGGCGGCGGGTTCGCGGTGATCTACTCGGTGCAGGGGGCGGGCGGTTACCAGCTCTACGGCCTCGCCCCCGCCCCCGTCCTCGACGTCGAACAGAGGCTCCCCGACTTCGAGCACTCGATAGTCTTCCCCAAGCCCGGCGACATCTTCAACTACCGCGGCATAGAGCGGGAGGAGTTCGACGAGATCCGGGGCCGGGTCCAGGACGGCTCTTTCCGGTACCGCACCCGCCCGTTCACCTTCCGCCCCGACCGCTCGCTCGACGACCCGCACGGGTACAACAAAGAGATCCTGGGGGTGCTGTATGGCGATTAAGGTCAGGAAGCCGGGCCTCCTCACTACCGTTCAGGATACCGGCCGCTTCGGCGAGTACGACATCGGGATGCCGCCCTCCGGGGCGATGGACGTCTTCTCCTACCAAATCGGGAACTACCTCGTCGGCAACGAGGACGGGGCGGCGGGGCTGGAGATCACCTACTTCGGCCCGGAGCTCGAGTTCACCGAGGGCGCGGTCATCGCCATAACCGGCGCGGATCTGCCGCCGAAGATAAACGGCGAAGAAGTTCCGACCTGGGAGGCTCTCTGGGTGGAAGAGGGCGACGTCCTCTCGTTCGACTACCTCAGAAACGGCGCTAGATCCTACCTCGCGGTGGCCGGCGGAATAGACGTGCCCATCTTTATCCACAGCCGCTCGACGTACACCCTCATAGGCCTGGGCGGCCACGAGGGACGCGCGCTCAAGGAGGGCGACCATCTGAAGATCGGCGAGGCCGGCGACCGCTCCGTCCGGGTCGGGATGGCGGTAGCGCGGGAGCAGATCCCGACCTTCTCCGACGAGACGGAGCTGAGGGTCATTATCGGGCTGGCGAGCTATCGTCTCACGGAGGAGAGCATGCGGACGTTCCTGGGCACCACGTGGACGGTGACGCCGGACGCGGACCGGGTCGGCTACCGTTACAAGGGCGGCGAGCTCGGGTTCGTCGAGAGGGAGCAGCCGGCGGGCGCGGGGGCGGATCCCGCGAACGTGGTGGACTTCGGCTACCCCGTGGGCTCCATCCAGGTCCCGGGCGGGGTCGAGCCCATCGTCCTCGTGAACGACGCGGTCACCGGCGGCGGCTACGCGACCATCGGGACCGTCATAAGCGTCGACCGCGACGCGCTCGCCCAGACGAAGACGAACGACAAGACCCGGTTTCGCCGCGTGGAGCTCGCCGAGGCTCTGGAGGCCCGCGAGGCGAGGCGCCGGCAGATGGCGGAGATCCGGCAGGCCTTGCTATAAGCGATGCTCTCGGACGGCCAGCGGGCGGCAACCCCGGCAGGAGAACCATCCCTCTCACCGGTCGGGATCGGCCGGTGCGTGTTTAGGGGACCGAGCAGGCGACTGTTGCTCCAGGAGGAGAAGTAATGCGGATAGACTTCAATTGCGACATGGGAGAGAGCTTCGGGCCGTATAGCTTCGGAGCGGACGAGGATCTTATGCGGTACATAAGCTCGGCGAACGTGGCGGGCGGCTTCCATGCGGGCGACCCGACCACGATGCGCAAGACCGTGGCGCTCGCGAAGGAGCACGGCGTGGCCGTGGGCGTCCACAACGGCTACCGGGACCTCGTCGGCTTCGGACGCCGGGAGCTAAACGTTTCACCGGAGGAGATCCAGGACGAGCTACTCTACCAGCTCGGGGCGTTGAGGGAGTTCGCGCGGCTCCACGGCATGGAGGTCCAGCACGTAAAGCCGCACGCCTCCCTCTACATGGTCGCCGCACGCGACGAAAAACTCTCGCGCGCCATGATCGAGACGATCCAGAGGGTCGACCCGGGGCTCGTCCTGTACTGCATGCGCTCCTCCGCGACCTACAGGGTAGCGAGGGAGATGGACCAGCCGGTGGTGACCGAGTTTTTCGCGGACCGCGAGTACAACGACGAGGGGCAGATCGTCTTCACCCGCAAGGTCACCGGGGAGGCGGACCCGGAAGAGGTCGCCGAGAGGGTCCTCAGGGGCATCGCCGAGGGCAGGGTGAGGACCGTGGACGGCAACGACATAGAGATAGCAGCGGACTCCGTGTGCGTCCACAGCGATACCCCCGGCGCCGCGAGGCTGGCCGAAGCAATAGTGCGGAAGCTCGAGCAGAACGGCGTCGAGATCCACCGCGTGGGGCGAGCCGAACAGAAGATCTCTTGATTTCTGAAGGAGCGTAAACAGATGGCCGAAACCATAAAAAGCCCGATGCCGGGCACCTTCTACCGGCGCCCGGACCCGGAGAGCGCCCCGTTCGTGAACGAGGGCGACGAGGTCTCCTCCGGCGACACCATAGGGATTATCGAGGTAATGAAGTCTTTCCATGAGATCAAGGCCGAAGGAGCGGGCACCGTATCCAGGTTTCTCATCGAGGACGAAGACCCCGTGGGTGCCGGGCAGGACCTCGTCGAGCTGGAGTAGGGCGGACGTAGCGTAACGCTCCTCTCCCCGAAGAGCCTGACGCCCCTGGTGTACAGTGGCCTGACCGAGTCCCTAACGAAAGAAGGATCCAGCCGCTCTTCGAAGTAGTGGTGGAAGCTGTCCTTGAGGGCTAGCTGCTCCAGCGGGACGCCGCGGGGCGGCGGGTCAAAGACAAGGTCTTTCTTCCCCATCACGATGGCGCCTCCTCGGGAGCGGAATTGGGGGCCAAGCCAGAACAGGCGCAGCCCGCTGCAACGGGCTGCGCCTGTTCTGGAGGGAATGTTGGGCTGATTAATTTTCCTACCCGTCCACGGGGTAGTATTGCAGAGGCTCCGGGCGGTGCCGGGGATGATGGTAGAGGAGAGGTACGTTGGACAGGGAGACGTTCAAGGAAAGCTCCAGGGGCGGGTCGCAGGGGTTACGTCCCGGAAGCCCGGAGATGGGGCAGGCGTTCGAGCGCGGCGGCTTCGTCTCGTTGACCATCAGAAGCGGTTCCGACGTCTCGGGCTACGTCTGCGACAGAGATGCGGCGGGGATACTGCTCGACGTCCGCGACCCTAGCGGGGACCCGGGCGGGTACGAGTTTCTGCCCTGGTCGAGCGTCGAGCGCGTGAAAATCCAGATCGCCCGCAACTCCCAGGGGTAGGAGCGGGTTGAGCGGCCTGGAGGTTCGGGACGAGGTCGCGGAGGCGCTGGAGGGTAACGGAGCGGTGGTGGCGCTGGAGTCCACCCTGATCTCGCACGGCCTGCCGCGACCGGACAACCTCGCCCTCGCCCTCGAAGCCGAGGCCATCGTCCGCGAGGAAGGCGCCGTCCCCGCGACGGTCGGCGTGATCGGGGGCATACCCAAGGTCGGCCTCGGTGAGGGAGACCTGGAGCTCCTGGCGAACGAGGACGATATTCTCAAGCTCTCGACGCGCGACCTGCCGTTCGCGGTGGCGAAAGGGAGCCATGGGGCAACGACGGTCGCCGCGACGGCGTCCCTGGCCGCACGGGCCGGCGTGAGGCTCTTCGCTACCGGGGGCCTCGGCGGGGTACATCGCGGCGCGCGCGACTCGTGGGACGTCTCGGCGGACCTCGCCGAGCTCGCCCGGACGCCGGTAGCCGTGGTCTCGGCGGGGGTGAAGTCCATCCTCGACGTGCCGGCGACGCTGGAGCTTCTGGAGACGCTCGGCGTGCCGGTGGCGGGATTTCGCACCCTGCGGTTCCCGGGCTTCTACCTGACGGACTCCGGTTGCCCGCTCGACTGGTCCGTCGAAGGCGAGGGTGAGGCCGCACACGCCGTTCGGGCCCTGGGGGATCTGGAGACGGGTGGGATGGTGATCGCGAATCCCCTTCCGGAGAGCCAGCAGCTCGACCCGGCCCTACACAAGAAGGCGCTCCGCTCCGGGCTCGAGGGGCTCCGGCGCGATGGCGTGCGGGGCAAGGATGTCACGCCGTTTCTGCTCGCGCGGTTCCGCGAGGAGACCGGCGGGGAGAGCCTGGAGGTCAACAAGAGGATTATCTTGAACAACGCTCGCCTCGCCGCCCGCATAGCGGCTGCCCTGGCGGCGCTCGAAGGCGAATAGGGGCCGGGCTCGATGAGCTCGCCCCGGGTGGTAGTAGTCGGGGACTTGATCTACGACGTGATCGCGCGGTTCGGCGGCCCCCTCGCCTTCGGCACCGATGTCTTCGCCCCGGTGCATGCCCAGCCCGGCGGCTCGGGGGCGAACACCGCGTCCTGGCTCTCCCGCCTCGGCATCGAGACGGCTTTCGTCGCCCGCGTCGGGGACGATCCTCTGGGGAAGATGCTCGACGAGGAGCTCGGGGATGATGGCGTCGTCGTCCGTCTGGCGAGGGATCGGGAGCTCGACACCGGAAAGGTGGTCGCGCTCGTGGACGGGGATGGGGAGCGAACTTTGATCACGGACCGGGGCGCTGGCGAGAACCTGTGCCCCGATGATCTACCCGAGGACCTCTTCGGCCCCGGCGGGCACCTCCACCTCTCGGGCTACCTCTTCTCCGGCGGCACCCGCAGGGAGACCGCCTTCGCCGCTCTCGACCTGGCGCGCGAGCATGGGATGACGATCTCCGTAGACCCATCCTCCACCACGCTCCTCGAAGCTCTGGGATCGGAGGAGTTTCTCGAGTGGACGCGCGGGGTCGACCTCGCCTTCCCCAACCGCGACGAAGGCACCCTGCTCGCGGGGACACCGGACGAGGACCGGATCGTCCAAGCCCTGCTCGACTATTACGGCGAAGTCGTTCTGAAGCTTGGAGCAGAGGGTGCAATGTACGGGAAGACCGGGGGCGAGCGGTTTCGTCTTCCTGCTTCTCCGGCGCGAGCGATAGATACCACGGGGGCGGGCGACGCCGCGTGCGCGGGGTTTCTGAAGGCCTGGCTCCGGGGGGAGGGCCCGGAGGAGGCTTTGCGTGGGGGGGTGGAGCTTGCGGCACGGGTGGTAGGAAGGGTAGGCGGCCGTCCGACGGGTTGAGCGGGGCTTTCGTCCCGCGGGTAGCATGGGGCAGGGCAAGGACGAGGGGTTGCAAGTGCACCCGAAGGGAGGACGCATGGTCGCGGATCACCTGTTCGTTGGCGGAGAGGTAGTTACGGTCAATCCGAACGACGACATCGTGGAGGCAATCGCGATCGGCGGGGGCAGGATCCTGGCCGTAGGCTCGACGGAGGAGATTCTGCGCCTGCGCGGACCCGGGACGAGGGTGGTGGACCTGCGTGGCCGCTCCCTCCTCCCCGGCTTCATCGACTCGCACCTCCATATGCTCATGTACGGTGCGAACAAGCTCGGGGTGGACTGCAAGAACGGCGTCGGGAGCGTCGGGGAGATCCTGGAGAAACTCTCGCTAAGGGCGGCGGAGACGCCCGAAGGAGAGTGGGTCCGGGGCTGGGGCTACAACAACGGCAAGCTCGCCGAGGGCCGCCACCCGACCCGCCGGGAGCTCGACCGCGTCTCCGAGGATCATCCCGTCTTCGCCGGGCGCACGTGCGGGCACATCTCGGTCGTGAACTCGCGGGCGCTCGAGATCCTCGGCATCACCCGCGACACCCCCGACCCAGAGGGCGGGAGCATCGGACGGGACGAGAACGGCGAGCCGAACGGTCTGCTCAAGGAAACCGCGCACATGACGGCATTCCAGGAGGCGGCGTACTCGCCGGAGGAGATGGCCGAAGCTATGGGGCTGGCGAACGACGACTTCGTTCGGCTCGGGATCACGAGCATCCACGAGGCCGGCGGCTACGGTCCTTCTCAGATGCGGGCGATGTACCAGTCCGTGAGAAGCGGACGGGTGAAGGTGCGCATCTATGCGATGGTCTGCTCGTTGAACGAGTCCGAGAAGTTCGTGGAGGGGGCTATTCGGGGCGGGGTGATGACGGGCATGGGGGACGAGAGGTTCAGGATCGGGCCGGCCAAGGTGTTCACGGACGGCGCGAGCTCCGGCCCGACCTGCGCCACCCGCGAGCCCTACACCAGCGACCCGACCGACTCCGGCATCCTCTACTACTCGCAGGGAGAGATAGACGAGATACTGGGATCTGCGCACCGTGAAGGTTTCCAGATCACGGCGCACGCCATCGGCGACCGGGCCGTGGAGATGGTCGCGAACTGCATCGAGAAGGCCCTCGCCGAGCAACCCCGCGAGGACCACCGCCACCGTATCGAGCACGCCGGCATGGCCCCGCCAGACCTGATGCGGAGGATAAAGAGCCTCGGCATCGTCCCCATCCCAAACCCGGCTTTCTTCTACGAGTTCGGCGAGGGATACGTAAAGAACTACGGCGAGCGCGTCGAGCATATGTTCCCCCTCGCGAGCTACGCGGAGGAGGGCATAACCGCCGCCTCGGGCTCCGACGCCCCCGTCACCGTCCCGAACCCCATGCGGGGCATCTATTGCGCCGTGACCCGCGAGACGAGCTCCGGCACGGTAGTAGGCGGCGTGCAGGGGACGAGCCTCCTGCACGCCATCAGGACCTTCACCCTCAACGGCGCCTACGCCTCCTTCGAGGAGGGGATCAAGGGTAGCCTGGAGCCCGGAAAGCTCGCCGACCTCGTCGTCCTGGACGGCACGATCCTCTCCACGCCCCCGGAGGCTCTCCTCTCCCTCTCCCCCGCCCTGACCATGATCGGGGGCGAGGTAGTCTTCGAACACGAGGGGGCCGCGGAGCCGGAGGATGCGGCACGCACGGCCGAACCGGCGCGCTGAGGCTCAAGCTGGGAACCTAACGGCCCGCCAGCCCCTCCAGGGCGGCGAGGAAGGCGTCGACCTCCTCGGCGGTGGTGTAGGGGGCGAGACCGGCGCGCACGAAACCGCCGGTCTCGTTGATCCCGAGCTTATCGGCGAGGGTCGTGGCGTAGAAGTCGCCGCCAGCGACGAAGATGCCGCGCTCGGACATGTGCTCGCAGACCTCCACGGGGCTACGTCCCTCCAGCCGGAACGCGAGCGTCGGCGTTTTGCGTACCCCGTCCGGGGCGGCGTAGAGGGTTACCCCGGACATCTCCCGGAGCCTCACGCGCGCGGAGTTCGCCAGATCAGCCTCGTAAGATTCGATCTCCTGCATCCCGCTCACCAGCTTCTCACGCAGGGTCGCGCCGCTGCCGAGGGTGGCGACGAAGGAGATCGCCGCCTCCACGCCGGCGAGGCCCTCATGGTTCTGGGTGCCGGTTTCTAGCTTGTCCGGGATGCGGCCCGGGCCCGGGGCAAGCTTGTAAGGCTCCATCGCTTCGAAGACGTCGCGCCGAATGGCCGTTATTCCCACGTGCGGGCCGAAGAACTTGTAGGCCGAGCAGGTCAGGACGTCGGCGCCCAGAGCGTCGCGGTCGAGGGGTATGTGCGCGGCGGCGTGGACGGCGTCCACCGCTACGATTGCCCCGACCTCGCGTGCGCGTTCGGAGATTCTGGCTACGTCGTTGACGGTGCCGACGGCGTTCGAGGCGAGACTAACGGCGACGAGTCTGGTGCGCTCGTTTATGAGCTCGTCGAGGTTTGTGAGGTCGAGGGTGAGGGTTGCGGCGTCCACGGGGAGCCAGCGGACGGCGGCGCCCCTGTCGGTGGCGGCGAGGACCCACGGGTCGACGTTGGCGCGGTGGTCGATCTCCGTGACCACGACCTCGCTGCTCTCGTCCCAGCCCTTCGAGAGGGCGCGGGAGACCGCGAGGGTGAGGGTGGTCATGTTGTGGCCGAAGGCTACTTCGTCGGGGTCGGCGCCGAGGAACGCGCCCGAAGCGCGGCGGGCGCCGGCGACGATCTCCTCCGTCTCCCGGCTCGTCACGAAGGCGCCGTGCAAGTTCGCCCCGCCGCGCGTCATGTAACCCGCGACCGCCTCGATCGCCCCCGCACCACCTGCGAGCCTCCCGGCCCGTCGAAGTACGCGACATGACGGCCGTTGTACCTCCGCCCGAGCGCCGGAAACTGCTCACGTACTTCTTCGACGTCGAAGGCTTTCTTGCCCAGAACCAAAGAACACCCCCTGTACCACCCCCGGAGCCTCCCGAGGCAGGTTTGCGGGAGCAGTCTACATCTCCAACGGGTGCCGGCGCTTTTGCCTACCGGAGCTCCGCTACGGCAAACCACGTGTTGACAGGCGCACGGTCACGCCATCTATCTCGTGCTCCGTTTCCTCAGAGCACAAAGAATGCCGGTACGTACCGCTCCGGCCCCAGGGGCATGATCTCGAATAGCGCCTAGGTTATCGGAGCAGTAACCCGGGCTGCTGCACAGTCGGCGGGTTTCGCGTCGCCCTTCTACTCGGCGCCCTGGGTGTACTTCGCGTATAGAAGCCCGCCTTTGGCTGCGTAGAAGAGAGCGTCGGTCGGGTCGTACATGCTGTCGCTGCTGGCCATCGTACACACCATGTTACCGACGGATAAACTGTCATCCGCCACGCTCCGTCGGCTTCCTGCCCCCGAGGTGTCCGCGTCAGTCGCTTCCATCGGCGGCGCCGTGTCCCACGCTGCTAGACTGGACCGGGTATCCGAAAGGAGGCGGTTTTTGGAGGGATCGGACCGGGCGCGAGAGGTACGAGAGCGCCAGCG
This sequence comes from Rubrobacter sp., assembly GCA_016781635.1. GTDB lineage: Bacteria > Actinomycetota > Rubrobacteria > Rubrobacterales > Rubrobacteraceae > Rubrobacter_F. The sequence goes on along the minus strand of JADDPY010000516.1, from coordinate 4,447 downwards.
CGCCGACTGGAACACCGTCGCTGGCGGATGGAAGCGCCACCGGGAGAAGATGAGCGCCCCGACGAGCTCCATCACGGAGAGCATGGTCGATGCCTTGCGCCTGCGCCCCGGCGACCGCGTCCTCGACCTTGCCTGCGGCGTGGGGGACCCGGCCTTCGAGATCGCCGAACGCGTCGGCCCCGAAGGCTTCGTTCTCGGCCTCGACCTCTCCCCGGAGATGGTCCGGGCGGCGCAGGCTTGGGCGGCGGAGCGCAGGGTGGGCAACACCGGGTTCCGCACGATCCCGAGCGAGCTCGAACTCGGCGTCTCTCCCGAGAGCTTCGACGCCGCGACCTGCCGCCTCGGCCTCATGTTCGTGCCCGACCCCGTGGCGGCCCTGCGGGAGCTACTCGTCGCCCTCGTCCCCGGCGGGCGTATCGCCGTCTCGACCTGGGGACGCCCCAAACACAACCCGAACTTCTCCCTGCCGATGGAGGCCATAGCAAAACACGCGGACCTCCCGCCAGAAGATCCCGACGCACCCGGCCTCTTCGCCCTCCCGACGCCGGAGGCTCTGGGCGCCGTCCTCGAAGCCGCCGGTTTCTCGGGGGTAGAAGCCTCTGCCTTCGAAACGCCGGTCGTGAAGGCGAAGAACGCGGAGTCTTACTGGTATGGCCTTACGGCTATGGCGGGCCCGCTGGTCTCGATACTCGCGTCACTCCCCGAGGAGCGCAAACAAGCAGTGAAAAAAGACGTTGTGGAGACCATCGCCGAGCTTTTTGACGGGGGAGCGGTCGAGATGAGCGGCGAGGTCGTCGTCGCGTCGGGGGAGAAACCCCCGGCGTAGCGCGTCTCGGAGGGGAGGCGTGGACCGGTCATCGAGCCTGAGCGTCGTGCCCCATGTTTCTCGGCATGCTCGGCGGGAAGAACATCTATGAGCCGTGAGCGACACAATGACGCTTCTTGAAGGAGTACGAGAGATGAGGCCGAGATCCTACGCTACGTCAGCCGCCGCGGACCTGACCCGTGCCTCGCTCGATGCTTCGCTGGCCGCGAACGGCCGGCTGAAAGGTCTTTCCCGCAACTTGGGGGGAGCGCCGGGCAGGGAAGGGGCATTTTCGAGGGCGGCACGGCATTCGGGCGAGGAGGCGCGGGCCGTGCGCGACGCATCCGTGGGGATCTCCGACCGGGCGTTTCTAGCCCGGGCCGGGGACCTGGCGCGTTCGGGGGCGTTTCTGTGGACGGAGGCCGGGCTCATGACCGGGGAGCGCCTCGGGCGCGGCTTCGCCCTGGCGTCGCCCGGATTCGCCGGCTACGCGGGGTTGTCGCGCACGCTGGTGATCGGGGCGGTCGCCGCTGACCTGTACCTGGGCTACTCCGCGCTCCGCCGGCGGGAGAACGCGCGCCCGGGCAGCGTCGCGAAGGAGGATTCGGATCTCCAACACCGGCGGGGCGCCGCGCGCGTCTTGGACGCGGCGTCTGAGCTCGGGGGAACGCTCATAAAGGCCGCCCAGTTCGCCTCATCCCGCCCGGATCTCCTCCCCGCGCCCTACATCGAGAAGCTCTCCGCGCTCCAGGACCGCGTCCCCCCCCGCCCGTGGTCGGTGATACACCGTGCGCTGGAACGCGAGCTCGGCCGGGACCTCAGGGAGGTCTTTCGAGCGGTCGAGCCCAGGCCGATCGCAGCCGCCTCCATAGCCCAGGTCCACCGGGCCTACCTGCGAGACGGCCGGCCGGTCGCCCTGAAGGTGCAGTACCCGGGCATAGCGGAACTCGTGGAGGCCGACCTCGGGGCGCTAGAAACGGTCTTCGCCGGGCTCAACGCCCTGGAGCCCGGCATACGGCTCCAGCCCATCGCGGACTACCTCCGCTGGACGCTCCCGATGGAGCTGGATTTCGTCCGCGAGGCCGGGGCGATACGCGGCCTGAAGGAGGCCCTGAAGGATCGGGACGACGTGGTCATCCCCGGCGTCGTCGACGAGTTGACTACCGGGCGCCTGCTCGTGATGGACCTCGTCGAGGGACACAAAATTACGGACCGTGAGGCGCTCGTGTCGGCGGGCATCGACCCTCGTGCGGTGGCCGAGCTCTTGAACGACGTCTACGCGGACCAGCTCTACGGACGCCACTACCTCCACGCCGACCCCCATCCCGGCAACCTCCTCGTGCAGCCCGGCCCGGAGGGGCCGCGCCTGGTCCTGCTCGACCACGGCCTCACCCTCGGGCTGGAGCCCGAGCTCGTCGACCCTCTGGAGAAGATGGTGCGTGCGATCTCCGAGGGAGATTTCGAGTCCATGAGCGGTGCGCTCAGAGAGGCCGGCCTACCCATCGAGGAGGGGGCGGACCTCGACGCCCTCCTCGGGCTCGTCGGTGTTTTGCTCGGCGGCGAGGAGCACCTGGGGGACGGCGACGAAGATGCTACGGACAGCATGGACCTCGGGCAGTTGGGAAGGAGCTTCGGCTCGGGGATAGGCGACATCCCGCCCAAGCTGCTCCTCGTCGGGCGCGCCATCGGCCTCCTCGACGGCATCACCCGCCAACTCGACCCCGACCTCGACGCCATGGAGATCGTCGCCCGCCACACCCGCGGGTAGAACGGGGTTCGTACCGGATACGGCTGGGCGCTTCGCGCCTGGCGTGGGCTGGGGCGATTCTCCCCTAAAAAACCCTTCCCGGATTCCGTATCAGGCGAGTTGGCGGCTGCTCCTGAGGTCCGTGCAGGCTGCGATCGCGGCGACGGCACCCTGTCCGGCGGCCACGATAGCCTGGTTGAAGCCCCCGGTTATGTCGCCCGCCGCGTACACCAGCGGGATGTTGGTGGCGGCCCGTGAATCCACCGCGACAAAGCCGCCATCCAGCTCGACACCGAGGTCCTCGGCAAGCTCCGTGTTGACCTTGGTCCCGAGGGCGGCGAGGGCGTGCGAAGCGGGCAGAAACTCCCCGGTCTCGAACTCCAGGCCCTCGAGCCCGCCTTGAGTGCGCGGCTCGCCGACGAAGCGTGAGATCCTCTCCTGCCGGATGTCGATCGAGTGTTCGCTGATCTGGCGCTCGCTATCCTCACTGAACTCGGGCTCCTTGCCGTCCAGGCAGATCACCGCCTCGCACCCGAAATCGTGGATCATAATGCCGGCTTCGGGACGGCGGAGTCGGTGTTCCCTATAACGGCGACCCGGGTCCCCTGCATCTCGTAGCCGTCGCAGAGCAGGCAGTAATGGACATCGTAACCCTCGAAGTCCGCGGAGTTCTCGACCTCGGGCCTACCATCCATGACCCCGGGGGCCAATATGGTAGCTCTCGCCCGATAGAGGCCGTCACGCCCCTCCGCGACGAAACCGTCCTCCGTACTCCGGAGGGCCGCCACCTCGTCCCAGATGCGTTCCATCCCGTACAACGCGGCCTGCTTGTCCCCGAGCTCCCGCAGCGCTTCGGCCGAGATCCCATCGGGGAAACCGGGATAGTTGAGGTAATTGCGGGCCCACTGGTCCCGTGAAGCCTCGATACCCCGATCCACAACCGCCACCGTGCGGTTCATCAGCGCCGCGCAAATCGCCGCCGAAAGCCCCGCCTCACCGCCGCCTATAATCATGATGTCATACATGAGATGCCGTATACTACTGGGGTTTGTCCCCTAACCTTCCTCGCCCCCGTGACGGTGTCGCGCGACACATAAGAGACGGGGCGCAGGTCAGAGTGCCCGGCTCGGGGCGATGCGCCGGTAGCGGGCGACGGCGACCATGAGCAGCCCGTAGGCAACCAGCCCGAAGGCCACGAGCCCCAGGAGGTAAGGCCCGAAGGGTTGCTGAAGGACCGCCGCGAGAGCCCCGCCGAGGCCCCGGACCTCCTGCGCGTCCGACTGGAGCGCCGCCAGGACCAGAAAACCGCCGACGATGCAGAAGACCACCCCGCGAGCCGCGACGCCGAACCGGCCACCCTGCTCGATCCAATCGTCCGTCTTCTCGCCCATCTCGCCCAGCTTGAGGTACTTCCTGAACTCGGCGTGGTAAGCCTCGTAGATCTGGTACAACCCCCCGCCGACCACCCCCGCCCCGACGGCCGCAACGAGGGTCCACCCGAAAGGCCAGGCCAGAAGCGCCGCCGTCCAGCTCTCGGAGGCGGACCCTCCCCCGCCCCCGCCTCCTAGCACGAGCCTCGCCGCGCTAAAGGCGAGGCCTGCGTGCAATAGGGCGCTGCCGGCGTAGCCCAGGCGCTTGGCGACGGCCCTGAGGTCCGTGCCCTCCCCGTCAGGGTCCGCCACGGCCTGCAACGCCCGCCAGATCACGTACCCCAGGAGCCCCACGGCGACCAGGCCGAGCAGCACGCGCCCCAACGGCACGCTCGCAATGGCTCTGAAGACGCCGCCCTGATCCGTCGTGCTCCCCCCGAGCCCCGCGGCTGCCAGCACCGCCAGGACCCCCATCACGATGTACACGACCCCTTTCGCCGCGTACCCGAACCGCGCCAGCCGCCT
>JADDPY010000138.1 GCA_016781635.1 Rubrobacter sp. | reverse complement strand
CGGCCCTCTATCGGCTCTCTAAAGAGCTTGGGCCCGCGGTGCTCGGCCTGGAGCAGTTCGGGCTCGGGCACGAGCGCGGCGCCTCCCAGGACCACTCGCGCATCATCCGGCTCGCCCAGCACCAGTCGCAGTACGCCGCCCTCGCCCCCGACGCCTACGAGGCATGGTACGAGATCGAGCGCGAATCCGGCGTGCGGGTACTCCTCAAGACCGGCGGGCTGGTGATAGAGGACCCCACCGGGCGCGACATGAGCAAGACCGGGACCCGTAACATAGCCGGCTACGTGGCCGCTTTCGACGAGCACGGCTTCGACTACGAGCTGCTCGATCCGGACGAGCTCATGGCTCGCTGGCCCCAATTTCGCCTCCGGGGCCTGGAGCGAGCCATCTACCAGGAGGACTCCGGAGTGGTGGACGCGAAGCGCGCGAACGCGGTACACGTGGTCCTGGCGCGCGCCCACGGCGCGGAGGTCATGGAGAAAACCCCCGTGCGCGCCGTGCGGCCCGACGGGGACGGTGCGCAGGTGGTGACGGACCACGAGACGTTTCTCGCCGACAGGGTCGTGGTCGCCAGCGACGCGTGGACGAACACGGTCCTGGAAGAGACCGGGATGAGGATCCCGCTGACCGTCACCCAGGAGCAGGTGACGTACTACGCGACGCCGAACCTTCGGGAGTTCGCCCCGGACCGGTTCCCCGTCTTTATGTGGCACGGGAGGGACAACTTCTACGGGTTCCCCGTCTACGGCGAGGTCGCGACCAAGCTCGGCCAGCATATGGGCGGCCACGAGGTGACTGCCGAGACGAGGACGTTCGATCCCGACCCGGTGCGCGTGGAGCGCTACCGGGAGTTTCTGGGTCGGCACCTGCCGGGCTTTGTGGGGCCGGAGCTTTACACCAAGACCTGCCTGTACACCATCCCGCCCGACCAGAACTTCGTGCTCGATACTTTGCCCGAGCATCCGCAGATCTCGGTGGCGATAGGGGCGGGTCACGCCTTCAAGTTCGCGGCCCTGATCGGGCGCGTCCTCGGCGACCTCGCCCTCAGGGGCGAGACCTCCTTCCCCATTGGGGCGTTTCGCATAGACCGGCCCGCCATCACCGACGCCGCCTTCGAAAAGGCCTTCCACGTTTGAGGAGCAGAGGATGATGACCGACCTGAACAATCTGTTGAGGAGCCGCGTACCGGGCAGGAGCATGCCCCGAGAGTTTTACGTGGATCTGGAAGTCTTCGAGGAGGACCTCCGACGGGTATTTCATAAAAACTGGCTGTTCGCCGGGCACTCCTGCGAGATCCCCGAGCCCGGCGACTACTTTCTCCTTTCCGTCGGCGCGGAAGAGCTGATCGTCCTCCGCGACAAGGAGGGCGCCGTCCGCGCCCACTTCAACGTGTGCCGCCACCGGGGCTCGCGGATCGTCACCGAGGAGCGGGGCCGCTCCCGCTCCCTGGTGTGCCCCTACCATCAGTGGGTTTACGCGCTCGACGGCGGCCTCACGAACGCCCGTCTCATGGGTGAAGGCTTCGACGCCGGTGAGTACCGCCTGCGCCCCGCGACGGTTCGCGAGCTCGCCGGGCTCGTATTCGTGTGCCTCTCCCCGGACGAGAGCACCCAGGATTTCGACGCCGTCTTCGAGGCCGTCGAGCCTCAGCTCCGCCCGCACGGCCTAGAGAGGGCGAAGGTCGCGGCGCGCGACTCCTACGAGGTCCGGGCGAACTGGAAGGTCCTCGTCGAAAACAACCGGGAGTGCTACCACTGCCGGGTGAGCCACCCCGAGTTCTGCATGTCCAACTACGACCTCGGCCTGCCGGGCGACTCGCGCAGCGACGAGGGCTACGAATCGGCCCTGGAACACGAGTACGAGCGCTGGCGCTTCCTCGGTCTCTCGCCCGAGGAGGTCAGCTTTCCCAACGGGTCCAGCCACCGCGTCTCCCGCCTCCCGCTCAAGGAGGGTTTCCTCACCGAGGCCTCGACGGCAACCTCGTCGCGCCGCTTATGGGCGAACTCACCGACCCGAACGTGGGCAGCCTGCGCCTGATCACGGTCCCCAACTTCTGGGGCCACGCCAACTGCGACTACGCCATGACGACCCGCCTGCTCCCGATCGGCCCAGAGTTCACGCGGGTCGAGGTCTCCTTTCTCGTGCGCGAAGACGCCGTAGAGGGCGTGGACTACGACCCCGACACGGTCGCGGCGGTGTGGCGGGCCACCTCCGAGCAGGACTGGGAGCTCTGCGAGAACAACCACGCCGGCATAAGGTCCGTCGCCTACGAGCCAGGACCCTTCTCGAATATCACGGAGAGCTCGGTCGAAACGTTCGTGCGATGGTATCTCAGCCAACTGGACGACACCGAAGACGCAGGAGAAACACCGCACGCCCCCCTGACCGTCTCCGGGAGCACCTAAAAGGGTGATGGTGAAGTTCGATGCTCACGGTCCGTCCGGCGGACCGCAGATCGTGCATCCGCTCGTCGCCGCCCTCCACCTCGGGCCCGAGCCGGGGGACGTCCCAGGAAATCTCCTGCGGGCTGAGGGCGCCGTAACGGAGGCTAAGCACGCTCACCCGACGCTCCGGTGGGTGGTCCTGCCCGAGCTCTTCACCTCCGGGTACGCGGACCTCGCCGGGGTTCACCGTTACGCCGAAGACGCTGAGACGGGCCGGAGCGCCGAGTTCTTTGTCTCCCTGGCCCGGCGGCTAGGCTTGTACGTGGCGTATGGTTTCCCGGAGAAGCTCCGGGGAATGCCGGGCATCTCGGACAGCGCGAACCTCGTCGGGCCGCGGGGGGTTCTGCTCACGTACAGGAAGCGGCACCTCGTGCAAACCCTCGGGGAACCGGATATCTTCGTTCCGGGCACGCGCACCCCGGTGGTGCGGGCGGGCGGAGCGCGTGTCGCGCTCGTTATCTGTTGGGACCTCGGTTTCCCGGAAGTCGTCCGGGGGGCCGCGCTGGAGGGCGCGGATCTCGTCCTGGCACCGACCGGATGGCGGTACCCGTGGGGGCCGCAGTACGACCTGGTCTGCGCCGCCCGCGCCCTGGACAACGCCGTTTATCTGGCGAGCGCCAACCAGCTCGGCAATTATCCGGAAGCGACCTTCGGCGATCCGGGCGGCATCTACGGTCCGGACGGCAGCCGCCTATCCGGGAACACGAGCACCACGAGCATCGGCGAGATAGACTCCGACTTCCCCGACCGTTGGCGGGCCTCCTTCGGGTGTACGCTCCTCCAGGCCCCGCCAACGTCCGAGCCGCACCCTCTCCTTCAAGGCGCCCATTTCCGAAGCAGCCCGGCCTAGCGGCCGATGTCTAACCCGAGAGACGTTGTACAGGCTCCCAAATTTCCTCCCGCAACCCCGGAGCCT
>JADDPY010000445.1 GCA_016781635.1 Rubrobacter sp. | reverse complement strand
GCCTTTCGCTTGAGAAGAAGGGATAATAGATGTTCGATAGAGGCAGTGGAAGCGAAGGAAGAAGGCGCAACGATCCGCAGGGCGGCGATGCTCGCAACGTAAGCAACGAGAACGCTCCGGACGCGGACCTCGGCAACCAGGGGCGTAGCCGTAGCCGCGGGGGTTCGCAAGACCGCGACGACTCGCGTGGTCAGGCCCACTCGCGGGAATCCGAGCTGGGGACGAGTTGGACGAGCGTTATCTTCGGGTGGCTAGCCGCATTGGGCGCCGGCCTGATCCTCAGCGGGATCGTCGGCGGGATCGTGGCTGCTATCCTCGGTGCCCTGGGGGTGCAGGGTGGTGCCGAGGGCGGTACCACCGCGCTTATAGGCGTACTCGTAACGCTCCTTCTGGCCTTCCTGATCGGGGGCTACGTAGCTGGTAGGCTCGCGAGTCGCTCCGGCGTAAAGCACGGCATTCTGGTGCCGGTCTTGTCCCTGGTGGTCATACTCCTCCTGGGCATTATTGGGAGCCTCGTGGGGGCTAGCCTGCTGGACAACCTCAGCGGCGTGGCCCTGCCCGCGGTGCCCGGTGGCGTGCAACAGGAGACCCCGCAGAACCTCGGCTCCATCCTGACCGTCTCGGGCATCCTCGCCCTGCTCGTCCCGTTTATCGGCGGGGCGCTCGGTGGGGCCTGGGGCGCCAAGACTGGCCGCAGGCGCCCGTAACCGTTTTCAGGCCGTAAAGAGGGGGAGGCTCGGTGTTCGCGCCGGGCTTCCCCTTTGCTCGTGCGGGCCCCTTCCGGGGGTCCGCACTTACTTTCGTAGGCGTTCTTTACATGGTGGCAACCAGCGCGGTCTTCGGTGGGCTACGCCTCGGAGGAAGGAGAGCATAAGGTGTCCGAGAGGGACAGAGGAGAGAGAAGCGTGAGTCGGAGGCAGAGCCCCCTCGATCGACTGTCGAGAAACTCCGAGCGTGGGGTAAAGGCCGGTGCGGGCCAGACGGCGCGAGGACCCCGTCCCGCGCCCTCGGGCCGATGATCTGGCCGGGGACTTCACCTCCGCCTGGGTTTATACCTTAGGCTCGGTCATCGGCGGTATCCTGGCGGCGATGCTCTACGATCGCTTCGTCCGTCAGGCGGACGCACCGGGGACCGACGACCTGTGAAGTAGGGATTTGCAGCAACGGGACGGGGCGGAGAAGCGCACGGCACGGCGTGGAAGAACCCCGTGCCGTGCGCTAAACTCTGTGCGCCTTGCGCCTGTAGCTCAGGGGATAGAGCACCGGTTTCCTAAACCGGGTGTCGGAGGTTCAAATCCTTCCAGGCGCACCACCAAGACCGGCTTTTTCCCGGTCGATTTTTGTTTTCCGTCTCCGACCATCGCGGGGACGGAGACGGCCGAGAGGAGGAACCGTTTTGAACCTCGTGCGACGCGACAACCCCAGGGGCGGCTACCAGCTTTTGAACCTGGATCAGATGGTGAGGATGGAGGTCCGCAACGAAGACGGGCCCGACACCACGGTGACGGCGACGTTCGCCGGGGAGATAAGCGCCCACTTCACCGGCGAATCCGCGCGCAGGCTGCTAGCGCGCATGAACGAACTTTTCGACGATCCCCTCAGCTTGTAAGCTCGTCCCCTCCACCGGTCCCCCGCGCGGGCAAGAACTTGTAGACATCCTCGTTGCGGTCTCCGAAGGCGTGGGAGTACCCGGTGAGACGCTTCTCGCGGCGCGCGCGTCCCCCATCCACCTCGGCGAGCACGAGCCCTTCGGCGTCCGCGCCCCCGAAGGCGAGCACTCCCCCAGAAGGAGCCACGATACAGCTCCTTCCCTGATATCCGTCTCCGACTCGGTTGGCGCAGGCTACGTACATACGGTTGGCGTTTGCGCCGGCGATTGCATGCGCGCCGAGCATGGTAAGCCCGCCCCGGCGCTGCCCCTCCGGGACCCAGTCATCGGGGGCATTTGCGGGGACACAGAGGAGCTCCGCGCCGCGCATCGCGAGCGTACGGATCGCCTCCGGGAACCAGGCGTCGTAACAGACGAGCAGGCCCAGAGTTCCCAGGGGTGTCTCGAAGACGGGTAGCTCCCGACCCGGCTCGTAGAGGAGCTTCTCGCGGTCCCAGAAGTGCGTCTTGCGGTAGCGTCCGAGGAGGCCATCCGGCCCGACGATGACCGCGGAGTTATGGACGTTTTCCCCTTCCCTCTCCAACACACCGCCCACGACGAGGAGGCCGAACTCACGGGCGGCTTCGGCCCAGGCGCGAACGGTCGGGCCATTCTGCACGGGCTCCACGAGACGAAGGGCCGCTTCGCGGGAGGAGAGGTCGCAGCCGGAGTTGGAGAGCTCGGGGAGTATGACGAGATCGGCGCCGGCTTCCGCGGCGGCAGAGATCCAGGCGAGGGAGCGCCGGAGGTTAATCTCCGGGTCGCCGTCGCGGATGGCATACTGCGCGCAGGCTACCAGCACCTTACCGTGCCCCTTCGCCGTGGCGCAGGTGCTCCACCTCTCCCTCGAAGACCTCCACCAAGCCCCCTCCGGGCGGCCTTTCGATGAGCAGCGCGCCCTCCTCCGTGAGGTCGACCGCCCGACCCTCGATGGTTTCTCCGAAGCGTGTTACCCGCACGAAGCGGCCTACGGTGCAGTTCAGGGCGCGCCAGTCGTCGAGAACAGCACCGAAATCCTTTATGCGGTCGAGTTCGGCGTCCAGGCTACGGAGGACGGCCCCGAGTAGCTCGGGGAGGTCCACGTCGTGCCCGAGCTCGGAGCGGAGGGTCGCGACCTCGCGGTCGGGGACGTCGAGGTCTTCGGGGTCGAGGTTGGCGTTCAGGCCGACGCCGAGGACGACGAAGTCGATGGCGCGCTCCGCAGCCCCGCCGGGACCGACGCGCTTGGCGGCCACGGGGGCGTTCTCGGCGCTCGACTCGGCCAGAATGCCGCAGATCTTGCGTCCCGTTGGGTCGTCGGGACCCGTGATGAGGAGGTCGTTGGGCCATTTGATCCTCGCCTCGACCCCGATACCCCACAGCGCTTTCGCTACCCCCACGGCGGCGGTCTGCGTGATGCGCGGGGCGAAGCGGGCGGGTAGTTCGGGACGCAGGACGAGCGACATCCAGACCCCGCCCCTGGGCGAGCCCCACCGGCGGCCGAGTCGCCCGCGTCCGCCCTTCTGGATCTCTGAAAGGACGAGCGTGCCGTGCGGTGCCCCGCCGTGTGCCAGCTCGCGGGCGCGCTCCTGGGTAGAAGTGACCTCCTCGTGGAAGTCCACCCGAGCCGCCAGCGGGCTCCCCAAAGCCTCCGCCGCCTCCCTGCTCAAGCCGCTCATCCCAGCTCCATTTCTTCCAGCAGCGCCATTTCGCCGAGCACGCG
>JADDPY010000185.1 GCA_016781635.1 Rubrobacter sp. | reverse complement strand
ACGGTCGAAGTGCCGTGCGGCAAAATCGACTGCCGGGCTAACTGCATCGAGTACATGGTGCAGGCGGCGCGGCGGAATTCTCATAACAGTTACGCGCTGACGGGGTGCAAGATCTCCCCGCTCGTAAACATCATCTAGGGACTGGTTTCACCGTACGGAGTACGCCCCAGCCTCGTATCAAAATACATTCGCCTGCGGAACCTCATGCTTTATATTCCAGTACCTTGCTCAGGGACCCATGCGGCCTCCGACCGCGCGTCGAACTGCTACCCACAACGATTCTCGAACCGGCGAGTTCCGTACCGATGGATCACACCCCAGATCCCTTGGCCGATATGCGGTCGTGTCTGGTTGACGAAAGGGGGGACCCTCCCGGCCGATCTAAAACTCGTCCTCGATGACCCTGGCGCGGTTCGGTGTGGTATCCGCGGGGCGCCCGGCAGCGTAGACGCGGTAGAGGAAGCCACCGCCGATGGGCGAGAGGAAGAGGCCGGCCAACATGGCGGGGAGCAGGTCCCGGGCGAAGGTCCAGGCGACGAGGAGCGGTGTGCCGGGGGAGAAGTTCGAGCTTCTTATTAGGGTCAGAGGATCGAGGACGCCGCCGGGGGGCAGAAGGCCAAACCCGTAGGCGCCCATCGTGAGCAGGGTCGAGATAAAGCCTATGAATATAGCGAATCCCAAACTCAGAGCGAGTGATTTCCCGAGGTCGGTGCCGCTCCCGGGGATCTGGGTAACCCTCGCCCGAGCGAGCGAACCCCTGCGCCGGAGCAGGAAGGCGCCGAGGAGCGGGCCTCCGATTATCCCCGCGAGGAGGCCGGAGAGCATGTAGACGCTGGCGAGCGTCGTGAGGTCCCCCTCAGTACTATCCCCGCCGGCAAAAAGCAGGATCACGGGGGTTGGAAACAGGGACTTTATGAGGGTGAAGCCGAAGCCGTAGACGGCCCCGAAGCCCAGAAGCTTAGCGTACAAGTTCTTTCTCCTTACTGGCGGTACGCTCCACGAGCGGCCCGAATAGGGGACCGAGGAGGAGCCCACCGACGAGGGTATAAGCGAAGGCCGAGAGGGCGACGAAGAAGCTGCCCAGAAAGATCCTGGGGCTCATCAGGACAGTGATCTCGACCGGGTCCCGCAACGTGAAGCCGGAGATGGTCAGCGCCATAACCGTCCAGAAGAGCAGCGCCGCCAGAGCACCCGCCACAATCCCCTGCACGGCCCCTACCGCGATGCCCCTCAAGGCGGCTGCGCCCCTGGTGCCCTTCCGCCCCGACGCCCTCCTCATCGTTCTCCGCCCGGCAACGAGCGTGCCCGCCGCCCCGCTGACGGCGGCGCAGAGAAGCGCCACGACGAGAAATCCCGTGAGCTTGTAGGGGTCCGTCATCACGAGCGCAGGGACCGCGGCCAGCACAAGGCCCCAGAGAACGCCGAGGATCAGTAGGCGGTTGCGGACGCTGGCCGTCAACTCGTCCCCGCGATCCGGCGGGAAGCCCTGCTATCGTCCTCGCGCACCAAACGCATTATTAACGAGCCCACGAGGGGGGCGAGTAGAAGACCGACGAAGGCAGCGTAGGCGAAGACCACGACCGCTGCGAGGGCACTCTGCAAAAAGATCGTCGGGTCCCTGAATAGAACGAGGATCTTCGCCGGGGCAGCGGGCGAGAAACCGGTCATGGTCGCCGTCAGCGCCAACCAGATTAAGAGCGTAGAAAGCACCGCGGCAACAATCCCCTGCAGCGCCCCGATCCCGGAGGCGGCAGACCAACTGCGTTCCGCCCGCTCTGGCCGTCGGGAAGCCCGCCTACCAGCGACTAGAGCGCCAACCGCTCCGCTAAGCGCGGAGAGAAACAGGGCGGCGAGAAGAAAGGGGCTCAGTGAGAACCCGTCAAAGGCGAGTGCCGCCGGCAGGAGCGCCAACAAGAGCCCCCAGAGGGAGCCGGAGAGTGTTAGCCGCTTGCGTGAGATCGTAGACATCGCAACATAATGTATCCTGCGGGACCGCTCGCGGCAGCGACGCCGTTCACGAGGCGGTCTCGCAGGTCCTCGTTCTGCCTACTCCACACCCTCGCCGGAAGAGCCCCCGGGCTCGGTCACCCAGACCGTCTTGATGTTCACGAACTCCTTGATACCAAAGTGGGAGAGCTCGCGACCGTAGCCCGAGTTCTTCACGCCGCCGAAGGGGATCTCCGGGGTCGACTCCGTCATGCGGTTAACGTAGACCATGCCGGCTTCTATCTCGTTTATGAAGCGCTCGCGCTCGGTGGGGTCGTTCGCCCAGACGGAGGAGCTAAGACCGAAGGGCGTGTTGTTGGCGATGCGGATGGCGTCGTCCACGTCGCGGGCGCGGAAGAGCGAGGCCACGGGTCCGAAGAACTCCTCGTTCTGGGGCGGGGAGTCTTCGGGGATGTCCGTGAGCACGGTCGGCGGGTAGTAGTTGCCGGGACCGTCTTCGGGCTTGCCGCCGGTGAGGACGCGGGCACCGGCCTCGACGCTCCTCTTCACCTGGTCGTCGAGGTCCTCGACAAGCTGGGGCATGGCGAGCGGCCCCATGTCGGTCCCTTCGTCCATCGGGTCCCCGACCTTGAGGGCCTGCATCTCTTCGACGTAGCGGCGCTGGAACTCGTCCGCGATCTCTTCGTGGACGATGATCCTCTTGGCGTTGATGCATGACTGGCCGTTGTTCAGGGTTCTGGAAGTGACGGCCGTGGAGATCGCTTTGTCCAGGTCGGCGGAGGGCATCACGATAAACGGGTCGCTCCCGCCGAGCTCCAGAACGGAGGGCTTTATGTTCTCACCGGCCTCGTGCCCGACTTGTCGGCCTGCCCCCTCGCTCCCGGTCAGCGTCGTCGCCCTGATGCGCGGGTCGTCTATGATCGCCTGCACCTTCGAGGAGCCTATGAGCAGGGTCTGGAAGGCCCCCTCGGGGAAGCCCGCCCGACGAACGACGTCCTCTATCTTGAGGGCGCACTGCGGGACGTTCGAGGAATGCTTGAGAAGGCCGACGTTCCCGGCCATGAGCGCGGGCGCGAGGAAGCGGAAGGCCTGCCAGTAGGGGAAGTTCCAGGGCATGATCGCCAGGACGGGACCGAGGGGCTGGTAGCGCACGAACGCCCCTTCAAGCTCCGCGGGTTCGTCGGCGAGGAACTTCTCGGCGTTCTCGGCGTAGTAACGACAGCCGCGGACGCACTTGACCACCTCCGCCTTGGCAGAGACGAAGGTCTTGCCCATCTCCAGGGTCGAGATGCGGCCGATCTCCTCCTGCTCCTCCTCCAGGATATCCGCCGCTCGCATCATCCACCGCGCCCGGTCGGCGAAGCTGGTGTTGCGATACTCGCGATAGGTCTCGGCGGCGACCTGGAGCTTGCGCTCTATCTCTTCGTCCGTGAGGGAATCGAAGGTCTGGATCTCTTCCCCGGTAGCCGGGTTGATGGTTGCTATAGCCA
>JADDPY010000637.1:3218-3460 GCA_016781635.1 Rubrobacter sp. | reverse complement strand
GGCGGTCTGGGTGATACGGGGGGCGAAGCGGGCGGGCAGCTTCGGGCGGAGGACGAGCGACATCCAGATCCCGCCGCGGGGGGAGCCCCAGCGGCGGCCGAGACGACCGCGCCCGCCCTTCTGGACTTCCGAGAGGACGAGCGTCCCGTGCGGCGTCCCTGCGTGAGCCAGCTCACGGGCGCGCTCCTGGGTGGAGCCGATCTCCTCGTGGAAGTCTACCCGAGCCGCCAGCGGGGTCCCCA
>JADDPY010000637.1:2404-2945 GCA_016781635.1 Rubrobacter sp. | reverse complement strand
CGAGATTACCCCGTCGAGGACCACCGGCACCCCGTTGGCTGCGCCCGCGAGGATCACGCCGGCGATCGCCGCGTGCTCGAGCCCCCCGAGCGCGGCGAGGACGCCGAGGGGATCCTGCGGGTCCGGCTCGTGTAGCGCGAGCGCCTCTTCGACTACCCTCCTCTTGAGGCCCAGCGTCTCGTCGTCTATGCCGGTGCCCCGCCCCGTCGTCTCCGCCGGGGGACGGGCGGTGAACGCGGAGATTAGGGCCGCCGCCGGGGTAGTGTTACCGATGCCCATATCGCCGGTGACGAGGAGGTCCACCCCGCTGCCTATGAGCTCCTCGGCCGTGCCGGCCCCGCTCATCAGGGCCCGCGCGGCCTCTTCGCGGCCCATCGCGGGTTTGCGGCTCAAGTCGTCCGTGCCAGGCCGGACCCTCGCCGTTCTGAGGCGGGGGTGGCGCGGAAGGTCCGTGGCTACCCCGACGTCGAGGACGCTCACGCGGGCGCCGACGCTCTTCGCGATGGCGTTGACCGCTGCCCCGTCCCCGCAGAAGTTCGCG
>JADDPY010000637.1:0-2318 GCA_016781635.1 Rubrobacter sp. | reverse complement strand
GTTCCCCGGCACTGGCGGCGGTACCTCGCCCGAGATGGCGGCAAGCCTCGCGCCGAGATCCTCGATCGCGCCGAGGCTCCCCGGCGGCTTGGCGAGCGCGAGATGCCGCTCCCTCGCCCTCTCTGCGGCCCCCTCGTCCGGAGCGATTACGTCCCCGGCGAGCTCCTTTACCCTGTCTTCGAACGCCATCCCTATGCCCTAGTGGTGATGATGGCCGTGGTCGTGCCCGTGGCTATGGTCGTGCCCGTGGGCGTCGCCGGGCTCGTCGGGGTGGTAGTGGGGGGTGGCGGGGGCGCCGACCTTCTCCTCGAAGCCGGGGAGGGCGACGCGGTGGACGCAGACGTCGCAGTTCATCCGGATGTCGCCGCGAACGGCTTCGTGGTAGCGCTCCAGGACGAGGTCCGCCACGCGCCAGTCCGGCCCGAAGTAGCCCGCGTAGCGAACCTCTACGCCGGGGTTCTCCCCCGCGAACTCCTCACTTTGTTCCCGGATGCGCTCCTCGAGGACGCCGGTGAAGAGGAAGTAGGAGAAAACGGCCACCTTCTTCGCCCCGAGCTTCCTCAGGCGCTCCAGGCCCTCGCGGACCTTCGGGGGCGTCATGCTTATAAAGGCGGTCTCGACCATTCCATAAGGGCGTCCCTCCCCGAAGAGACGCGAGGCCTTGAAGAGGTCGGAGTTCGCGTCCGGGTCGGAAGAGCCCCGGCCGACGACGAGGACTGCCCATTCCCCTTTCTCGTCCTCGGGGACCACGGCGGAGATGCGTTCGTCCATCAGCCCCAGAAGCTCGTGGCGAATGCCGAGGGCGCGGCCGTAGCCGAAATCGACGTCCGGATGGCTGAGTCCCTCACGCACGAGGGTGGCCGGGATGTCGTCCTTGGAGTGGCCGGCGGCGAGGAGCATCAGGGGGACGGCCGAGATCTTTCTTGCCTTCCCCTCCACCAACCGGTTCACACACTCGGAGATCGGGGGCTTGGAGAGCTCGATAAATCCGCCCTCGACGGAGAGACCCGAGTTCCGCTCCCGTACGAGCCGCACCAGCTCGTGAAACTCTCTTGCCCCGCGGGGGTCGCGGCTCCCGTGCCCGACGATGAGCAGCGCGGGATCGGCGGTTTCCTGCTTCTTGTCCTGAATCTCTACCAGGTTTCTCATCCGTCTACCTTTCCTCGTGGTACAAGAGCGCGTTCAGCGCCGCCGCCGCAACCGCAGATCCCCCTTTGGGACCCCGGTTGGCTACCGCGGGCAAACCGCTCTCGATCAATTCTTCTTTGGATTCCGCGGCCCCGACGAAACCGACCGGGAGCCCGACGACGAGCGCGGGCTCTGCCCCGAGCTCCAGAAGCTCGAAGAGCGCCGTGGGCGCGTTCCCGACTACCCAGACCGCCCCCACCCCAGCCTCCCCGGCCGCGAGCCTGAACCCCGCCGCCGATCGGGTGATACGAAGCTCCTCCGAGAGCGTCCGAGCGCGGGGGTCGCCGACAAAGCATAAGGTTTCGCGGGACGTGATACCCGCCGCCACCATGCCGACGTCGGTGACCACCGGAGCGCCGGCGCGGAGCGCTTCGTAGCCCCTGGACAGCGCGGCTTCGTCGAGGACGAGCGTCTCGGCGTATTCGAGGTCGGCGGAGGCGTGGATCACGCGTTCGGCAACGGCCCGGCCCAACGGCCCGAGATGCGAGAGGTCGACGAAGCCGCGCATGATGCGGTAGCTCTCCTCTTCTATGGGATGAACGCGCCTCACCCCTCCTCCAGAAGATCCGTAAGCCACACCTCGACGCAGGCCGATACGGGGCAGACCTCGGCGCACTCGGCGCACCCCGTGCAACGGTCCGCGAGGACGATGAGGGGCGACGGAGCGCCTCTCGGGGCGGGACGGATCGCCCGCTCCGGGCACGTCTTGAGGCACGCGCCGCAGCCGGCGCAAGCATCCGTTACGGCGAAGATGCTCCTCGTAGCGGTGCTCCCTCTCACGGTGCTTCCTCTCATACGGGGTACCCCCGGGGCGTCACCATGCGACCGGCGACGAGCTTCGTCCGGGAGCTGCCGACTACGACGACGGTTAGCATGTCTACGTCCTCCGGGCGCAGTGAGGAGAGGGTCGTCACGGACACCTCCGCATCCTCACGGTAGGCGTTCTTGACTATGCCGACCGGGGTTTCGGGGGGGCGGCTCTCCAGAAGGATGGAGCGGACCTTGCCGAGCTGCCAGTCGCGGCCCTTCGAGCGCGGATTGTACAGGGAGACGACGAAGTCACCGGCGGCGGCAGCCTTGGCGCGCCCCTCTATGACCTCCCACGGGGTCAGGAGGTCGGAGAGGCTGAT
>JADDPY010000555.1 GCA_016781635.1 Rubrobacter sp. | reverse complement strand
TCATCTTTTCCGCTTACGACGAACAGAAGAAAAAAGCCGGCGAAAGGGACGCCGGCGACGGGACGAAAGGGACTCAGAATGATCACCCCGCACAACGAATCTTACCGCGCTAACGCGGACTCCACATCACCTTCCTCCTTCGGTAACCGATCCCCTGAACCGGCTGAGAGCGAGAGCGAAGGCGTAAACGGCGAGATAGCTCGTACCCACGAACTCCTCTTTGAGCTTGGCCAAGTAGTGGAGCTGCGGGCCTTCAACGACCGCGAGGCGGTGAGCGGTTACTTCGACGATGGAAAAGCCCTTACCAAGAAGGCCGTCGAGCTCGACGGACGGGGCTACGCAGTTTACGTCACCCTGAACGAGGTCAATCCTGACCTCTTGGCTCGGGCCGCCAACCGGGCGCGCAGGGTGTACAGGCAGCCCACGACCTCCGATACCGACATCGTGCGCCGCCGCCAGCTGCCCCTGGACTTCGATCCGGTACGACCGGCCGGCGTCTCGAGCACCGACGAGGAGAAGAAGGCGGCGCTGCTGCGGGCCCAGGAGGTGCGAGACTACCTGAAGGGTAAAGGCTGGCCTGAGCCTTTGTTCGCGGACTCAGGCAACGGGGCGCACCTTCTCTACCGCGTGGATCTGCCCAATGATCCCGAGAGTCTGGGGCTGGTCAAGGGGGTCCTTGAGGCCCTGGCTTTCGAGTTTTCGGATAGAGCCGTCAAGGTGGACACTTCGAATTGCAACGCCGCCCGCATATGGAAGCTTTACGGGACCACGGCCCGTAAGGGCGACGACACGAAGGAGAGGCCGCACCGTCCCTCCATGCTGCTCGAGGCGCCGGAAGGAGCCGCGGCGGGGAAGTCTGTGGAGCGCGAGAAGCTGGAGGCCGTTGCCGCCAGGAGGCCGGACGTTACCTCGCGTGAGGAGCGGTCCCGAAACCCGGGTCGAAACGGACACAAGGAGTTCGACCTCGCGGAGTGGATCGAGCGGCACGGCGTCCCGGTGAGGAGGGAGGGACCTTGGGGACAGGGCGGGTACCGCTACGTCCTCGAGGAGTGTCCTTGGAACGGCCACACGGACAACGCGGCCTACATCGTCCGGTTCGCGAACGGCGCCGTCGCCGCCGGCTGTCACCACAACAGCTGTCAGGGTCTAGTGTGGCGCGACTTCCGGGAGCATTACGAGCCGGCGGCCTACGACGAGCGGGACAGCTACGGAGAGGGATCGGGCCGGACACAACAGCTGGAGGAGGCCCCGATCCCCGAACCCGCGCCCCATCCAACGCTGGCGGAAGAGGCCTACCATGGCCTCCCCGGCGACGTAATAAGGGCGATAGAGCCTCACACCGAGGCGGACCCGGTCGCGGTCCTGGCGAACCTGCTCTGCGCCTTCGGCAACGCCATCGGCAGGGGGGCCTACTTCCGTGTGGGCGCCGACAAACACCACCTGAAAATCAACGCCGGGCTGGTCGGCCCGACCTCGAAGGGCCGCAAGGGGATGAGCGAGGGGCACGTCCGGCTGCTCATGCACGCCGTGGACCCTGATTGGGAGGAGGAGCGCGTCATGAGCGGCTTGGCGAGCGGCGAGGGCTTGATCTACGAGGTACGCGACGAATTGTGGGGCGTGGACGGCAAGGGCAAGCGGGTGCTCAAGGACGAGGGCGTCTCCGACAAGAGGTTGCTCGTCTCCGAGCCAGAGCTCGCCCGCGTCCTGAAGGTCATGACCCGCGAGACGAACACCCTCAGCCCGATAGTCCGCCAAGCCTGGGACAGCGGCAGGTTGCGCGTGATGACGCGCAACAACCCCTTGAAGGCCACCGACGCCCACGTCTCGATCGTCGGGCACATCTCGAGGGAGGAGCTGCTGAGGCACCTCACCGAGACGGAGGCCGCAGGCGGCTTCGCCAACCGCTTCTTGTGGCTCGCGGTGCGCCGGTCCAAGGAGTTGCCGTTTGGGGGGGAGTGGGACGGCGTGGATACCGCCCCACTGGTCAAACGGCTCTCGGAGGCGTTGGAGTTCGGCAGGAGCGCCGGCGAGATCTCTTGGGGAGAGACGGCGAGAGACGCTTGGCGTAAGATCTACGGCCCCCTGTCCGAGGGCAAGCCTGGGCTTTTCGGCGCCGTGATAGGCAGGGCCGAGGCGCAGGTGGTGCGCCTGGCATCACTCTACGCCGTCATGGACGAGTCGTGCACCGCCGAGCAGGAGCATCTGGAGGCGGCCCTCGCCCTCTGGGACTACGCCGAGGCGAGCGCCCGCTACATCTTCGGGGACGCCACGGGGGATCCGGTGGCCGACCAGATCGTCGAAGCGCTTAGGGCGGCGGGCGCGGAGGGGATGACAAGGACCGATATATCCCACCTCTTCAAGCGCCACAAGAGCGCCGAACGCATCGACGGTGCGCTGGCGCTGCTGCTCAAGGGCGGGCGCGTCCGCCGGGAGAGAGAGGAGACGAATGGGCGGACGGCCGAGAGGTGGTACGCGAGATGAGGGCCTGCGAAAAAAGCGAAAGATGCGAAAGAAGTGCCGCAGCTCGCGCCCTTAGTTCGCTTAATTCGCTTGTTTCGCACCGTGCATCGGTGAAAGGAGGCGGGACGTGAGCGGGTATCTGATGATGGCAAAGAGGGCGAGAGAACGTACAAAACCTGCCAACTCACCCGAAGAGCTCGAGCGGCAGAGGCAACGCAAGCTGGACGAAGCGTCACGACGTGGCTTGATCATCCGCTGGTCGGAGTACCCGGAGTGGATAAAGCTGCACGACCCGCTTATCGGCGAGTGGCACGAGGTCAGGGCTTCGGAGTGCCCGCCGGGAGTGGTAGAAGCCGCCGATCGGCACCGCAAAAGGGTCGTACCATGAAAGGCGAAAACAGACAGCGTCTAGACAGAGGAAATTTGAGGCAGGTTGGCTCCTCTCCGGCCTATCGGAGAGCGACGGCTACATCATTAGGCGACCCTCCAGGTGGGAGTAGAAGCCCGCTGGGGTTTTGGTTCAACTAGCAACCGCTCGTAATTTTGGTGCAGACTTTGTAATTCTTGTGCAGACGCGATTATTGGTGCAACGCCGGTGGAGGAGCGACTTTAGGTGCAACGCTGGGGAAGACCTTTACAACACGAATAGCGAATGGTTTTCAGTACCACCCCGACAGCATCAGGTAACAAGCTTCCGGATAATCGCCCGCGCTCCACCAGCGGGCGAGCGAAACCCGGACCAGCGTCTCGCGCGGGATCAGCTCCACCGGTTCCGACTCGCCAACGTACGTGATGCATGCCGCACCACGGTGGCTCGGTCCTCTTCGATCGTAACGGTACACGAGTTTCCCACGAGCATCGTAATCCAGCACGAGTTCCCAATCCGTAACCCAAAACCCCGTGCTCGTGTCCGTGATATCCGCCCTTGTTACGCACCCCTTTCCGGCTCCGCTCCATCTGAGTTTTCCGCCAAACAGCTCCTGGGGTCCTCCCTCCCAATAGAACTCGGGGATCATATCTGGC
>JADDPY010000549.1 GCA_016781635.1 Rubrobacter sp. | reverse complement strand
ATTACCAAGCTGATCCATGGAGTATAATGGAGGAGTTACTGCGGTCGATCTGTAGAGGAGGAGCTTATGAGCCGCCGGCGAAGTATCGTCCCCCTGACCGATGACGAACGCGAGCAGCTTCGGCGCATGGTGCGGACCGGGAAACACGCGGCCCGCACGATCACCCGGGCCCAGATCCTCCTGTTGAGTGCCTCGGGTGAGCACACCGTCGCCGCCATCTGCCGCATGCTGGAGGTGTGTCCTGCCACCGTTTATAACGTCCGTGCCCGCTATCGCACGGACGGACTGGACGCAGCCCTCGTGGAGAAACCGCGCCCGGGGTATCCCCGGCGCGTCACGCCCCGCGCAGAAGCCCAAATCACCACGATTGCCTGCAGCACACCACCGGAGGGTCGTCGTCGCTGGACGATCCAGCTCATCACCGATCGCTTGGTCGAACTGTACGGCACGGAGCTATCCGATGAATCCGTGCGGCAGGTGCTAAAAAAAGTCAGCTCAAGCCGTGGCAGAAGCGGCAGTGGTGCCTTGGGCAGATAGACGGGGAGTACCTGGCGAAGCTGGAAGATGTGCTGGAGCGGCGGACCGAGGATATTCCCCCAGACCTTCGTGCCGACGTGCTTGCCCGATATCCACGACTCGGCCTCGGTGAGGAGTTCGTCGGGTACTTCGAAGACCAGGCGAAGCGCAAGCCGCTGTGCCGCGCGGCGAAGTTCGTCCACAACGGGTTCGCCGCGCGGGTCACGGCGAACCCGTTGGACCGCTAAGCCTGGCGTGGCCAATTGGAAGCGTGGAATCAAGGGCAATACCGGGAAGCTCGGTAGCACACTCTTTCTTGCGAGGCAGGAACGTCAACGTGGTTGGCTGCGGCCGAACACCGCATGCAGCCGACGGCTGGATCGGAGCGATCTTTCGCTATGGAGGACGCTGAAGCGCATTCCCGCTTAGGCAGCGCCATCTCCTCCAGCCGCGGCTGATGCAGGCGGTTCGGCGCCTTCTCTGCTCCTCACTCACAAATAGTTTCATGTTCGGTAGTGACGAGCAGCAGTGGAAGTTGAGGAGTGTGATTAGTTTAGGTATCGCATCAAGGCTTTGAGGTTATGGCACGTCGTGCAAGTTCAAGGAGCAGTCTTATTGCAGTTGGCAGGCTGACAACGAGCAGTCCTGTCCCAACAACCGGGAGGTCGGCACCAAGCGCTATGAGCCCTAGCACGATGGCAATGAGCGAGATAATCAGCATCCCTGCAATGAACTCGGTACTTCGTTGTGAGAGGTTTATCATCACGGAACTCCTGATACGTGGCACGAATATTACCGTCTTTGCGGAAGAGTCATACGTTTACTTGCATTACGAAGTTGCATCGTTGCTCAGAGGCAGTATGAAGTGGCGTGGGCCGAACAAGGCGCTGGAGCTGACCGCTTACGCGTGGCAAAACCTGGCGGTTTTTCATGCTTCTCGTGCTATTCCTGCCCGTGCTATCCTTGTTGGCGGCAGCTCAGCTTGAACGTTCGGCCACTTGACGAACATCCTCGCTAGCCGTTACGATCATCCTCATTGTTGGAGTGGAGGAGGTGACGGCCATGCCACGACGAACACAATCCCGAGGACCGTGTGCTTTCTGCTTTACCGCTATGACACGCAATGGTCTCGCCAAACATTTGGTGACGTGTTCGGCGCGTCACAAGATCATTGCCCACGCTGATCAGCAACCAGGCAAAGCACGCCTCCTCTTTCATTTACAAGTCCAAGATGCCTGGAGCGGTGACTTCTGGCTCCATCTCGAAGCGGACGGCGCGGCGCAGCTACTTGATCTCGATACCTATTTACGCGCGATTTGGCTGGAGTGTTGTGGTCATCTCAGCCAATTTTCTATTGGCGGTTGGGACGGTGAAGCGATGCCCATGAAGCGCAAAATCGCTGACGTGTTTCCTCCTGGTGTGGTTGTGACGCACATTTATGATTTTGGCACCTCCTCAGAAACGCTAATCAAAGCTGTGGGAACGCGGACCGGGCGACCGCTCTCCAAGTATCCCATCTTCCTCATGGCGCGCAATACTCCTCCTGAGGAGGTGTGTATGGAATGTCAAAAACGAGCAGTGGTGGTGTGTCTGGAATGCGTGTATGAGCATGAAGTATCCGGCTTTTTGTGCGCTCCTCATGCCAAGGACCATCCCCATGACAACTATGGTGATCCCATGCCCTTGGTTAACTCACCACGGGTCGGGATGTGTGGGTATGATGGGCCAGCGGAGCCACCCTATTGAACAGGTGGCCGAACAAGGCGCTGGAGCTGACCGCTTACAGCGTATGAGAACGTGGGCAATTTTCATGCTCCGTGTGCTATCGCTGCTCGTACTCGCGTCATTGGCGGCAGCTCAGCTTGAGCGTTAGGGCGCTCATCGTAAACCGGCGCATGGTCGTAGCGCATGGTAAACTATGATGCCTCCGTATCGTCAATTGTTTCCCGAATTTGATTGGTTGTCTCGACGCGTCGAAAGGTTTATCGCTCATGCTGTGGCGCTCAATCTGTGGACTGGTTTTCGCTATGACTCTGCTCGTTGCCTGCCAAAGTGCTCCATCCCCGAGTTCTACCGCTGATCCGCTGACACCCCTGATTGTTCAGTCCGGCGACTTTCCAAGTATATATCATCTGCGAAACGACCTGATGCCATGGCGCTTATACCCGGGTATTCCCCAAACTGAGCGCGTCTATTACTACGAAATTATTGAGGGAACGGACGAGCGTAACGAAGTTGGGCATATCACCGTTGTGCGTTATCAGAATGCTGCAACCGCCGACGTTGCGTATCAGGCCGTGCGAACTGAGGCGGAAACTGGCAAGAGCGTGCAGTCATTAGAGCTTGGTGATCGTGGTAGCCAATCCGGTCCATCGGCGGATTGGAACGCCAGTGATATCCTCTTTCAACGTTGCACAACCATCGTGCATGCATCGCTTAGTGGTAATAACCTCGATAGTTTACAACAGTACAGTGCCAAGCTCTACGACCGGATTGCTCCCATTGTGTGTCCATAGTGGGAGCAATCCGATCGCCGATGAACTATCGCAGTCGCGCCCTTCTAAGAAACTGGCATCTCCTGCAGCGTGAGGGTGTACCCCAGGGACTGGGCTTCCCGGTGTAGCCGGCGCACGCGGCGCTGCTGATATTGCCCTTCGTACTCCGCAAACACGCTGTCGTTATAGGCCTGCTGCGTCGTG
>JADDPY010000079.1:1387-13971 GCA_016781635.1 Rubrobacter sp. | reverse complement strand
GCGCTCTCCGTGCTCCCCGGTCGCCCTGTCGTGGTTATTACGGAGGGCCGAAGTCAGGGCGCGCAAGAAGGCGCCGGTTGCGGGCGGAGATAAGGGCGACACGGTCCTCCGTACCTCCCGCTCGCTGGTTTCTACCAAGGTTTCCGTTCTACTCAAGATGGGTTCCTCCGCTCCGTCCTGGCGGGTCGCGTCGAGTGATGGTCGCCGCGACCCGCGGTGTCTGCTTCCGCCTGCGCATCCACCCCGAGCCTAGCCCGTGGTCCGTTTCGAGCATCCTCCGGAAGGTATGGCTTTTCAGCGGAGACTGAGAAGCTGATGGGAGCAAAACGGTGGGAAGAGAGGTTGTAGCCGGTCCGTTCCGCTCGACCGTTGCGTGTCAGCAGGTCCCCCGGTTACTGCTCCGTCCGCGAAGGAGGCGGACTCCGGCCGCCCGATGTAACATGGATTTAAAGAAGCATTTACATAACTGCAACTACGAGGCGGGTTTACTGCCTTATGATCTCGCCTTGGAAACCGGGCGTCGGGCAGAGGTTCGTGGCCCTGGTCTAAATAGAGAGGAGCGGGCGGTTGAGCGGAGTTGCGGGTTGGAAGCCGTTGGCAGCGGCGGTGGTGTTATCCTTTGCCGTTATCGGGTGCGGTAATACCGTTGGTGAGGGCGGGGCACCTCAGGCCCAAGGCGGCAAGGGGGGCGGCGCAGAGGCCGCCCAGAGCATAAACGCCGCGGGAGCATCCTTCCCGGCCCCCTTCTACACGGCGGCGTTCCAGGAGTTCGCCGAGGAGAGTGGGATCCAGGTCAATTACCAGTCCATAGGCTCCAGCGGTGGGCGCGAGCAGTTTATTCAGAAGGCGGTGGCCTTTGGCGCGTCGGACGCGCCGATGGACGAGGAAGAGGAGCAGCAGGCCGGGGGTGGGCCGCGGCACATCGCGACGGTCGGCGGGGCCGTTTGCGCCGCGTACAACCTCGAAGACGCCGCGGATATGCTCAACCTCACGGGTGACGTGCTCGCGGACATCTACCTCGGCAACATCACGACCTGGGACGACCCGGCCATCGCCGAGCTCAACCCCGACGTCCAACTCCCGAGCGATGAGATCGCGGTCGTACACCGCTCCGACGGTTCCGGTACTACCGAGATTTTTACGAGCTACCTGGCGGCGGTGAACCCGGCGTGGGAGGGCGGCCCGGGCGCCGGCTCGGAGATCCGGTGGCCTACCGGGATCGGGGCCGACGGTAACGAGGGTGTCGCGGGGCAGGTTCAGCAGACCCCCAACTCGATAGGCTACGTAGCCTACGAGTACGCGGCCGAGAACGACTTGAACTGCGCCGCCATAGGCGAGGGGAGCGGTAACTTCGTCGAGCCCAGCGTGGAGACCGCCGAGGCGGCAATAGCGGCGGCGGACATCCCGGAGGACCTGAAGGTCGTAGTATCCTCCACCAACCCGCAGGGCGAGAACGTCTACCCGATCACGGGCTTTACCTGGTTGCTGGTTCGCACGCAGATGGAAGATCTGGCCGAGTGCAAGGCCGTCGCGGAGGCCGCGTGGTACCTGACGCACGACGCGCAGTCGCGGGCCGCCGAGCTGAACTACGTGCCGGTTCCAGACAACGTCGTCTCCCGCGACGAAGAGTTTATCCGGAGCATGCAGGCCGAGGGCCAGCCCTGCTACGGGGGGGGCGGCGAGACGACATAGAATTATAGAGAGCGGGGAAGGGCTTCGTGCCCTCTCCCCGCTGTGTGGCGCGAGGAGCGAGCCTGCCGGGCGAGTTCGTCGGAGAAGCGTTTAGTGGTTAGTTTTAGGCTCTTGCGGCCGTCTAAGGAAGAGGAACGGTTTTGAACTTGCTCAAGAGGATACGTCGGGGCCACACCAGCGACACTATATTCGCGTTCGTGGCGCTGCTCTTCGGGCTCTCCATCGTGGTTATCATGGGTGGCATTATCTTCCAGCTCTGGTTGCAGAGCTCGGTCGCCCGCTCGGAGTTCGGCTGGAGCTTTCTGTGGAGCGCCGCTTACAGGCCCGGCGAGAACGAGTACGGTGCCCTGACGTTTATCTACGGGACCCTCGTCACCGCTTTCCTGGCCATCCTGCTGGCCGGTCCCGTGGGGGTTGGGATCGCCGCGTACCTGGTGGAGATCGCGCCGGATCGCGTCAATCGCATCTTGGGGTTTGTTGTGGAGCTTCTGGCCGCGATACCGTCGATCGTCTACGGGCTCTGGGGATTTTTCGTCCTGGCGCCGTTTCTGAGGGACTACGTAGTGCCGGTGATCCAGGCCAGCCCTTTGGGGTGGCTCCCGATCTTCGGCGGTACGTTCTTCGGCCCGACCGTGTTCACCGCCAGCATCGTGCTCGCGGTCATGATCCTGCCGACCGTGGCCGCCGTCTCGCGCGACGTGATCAGGGCGGTCCCTCAGGACCAGAGGGAGGGTATGCTGGCCCTGGGCGCGACGCGCTGGGAGATGTTCCGCCAGGCGGTGCTTCCGTACGCCGGGAGCGGGGTGCTCGGGGCGATCATCCTCGGCCTCGGGCGGGCCGCCGGGGAGACCATGGCCGTCACCTTTATCATCGGGAACAGCCCGCGGCTCTTCGACTCGCTCTTCGATCAGGGGGCGACGCTGGCGAGCATCATCGCCGGCCAGTTCCCCGAGGCCGGTGGTATACTCCTTTCCGTGCTCATCGAGCTCGGTCTGGTCCTGTTTATCATCACCATCCTCATCAACATCAGCGCACGTCTCATCGTATCTCTTATCAGCAGGAGCCCAAGGGGAGGTATTCGAGCATGAGCAGCTTATCCGGAACCTCCGCCTTCTACAGGCGACGCAAGCTCGTCGACCGCCTCATGACCGTTCTGGCTTATGCGTGTACGGCGGCGGCGATCATCCCGCTCACGTGGATCGTGATCTACGTGATCTACCGCGGCCTCGGGGCTTGGGACTTGGCCTTCTTTACGGAACTCCCGCAGCTTTTCGGGGATGGCGGGGGTGTGAGGAGCGGCATCGTCGGCACGCTGGTCATCGTGGGGCTCGCGACCCTCATGGGGGTGCCCGTGGGTATCATGGCCGGGATCTACCTGGCCGAGTACGGGGACAATCGTCTGGGTGGGGTCATAAGGTTTATGGCGGATACCCTGACCGGGGTTCCATCCATTGTGGTCGGCCTCTTCGCCTTCGGCGTTGTAGTGGTGAACTTCGGCTACAGCGCGTTCGCCGGGGCCGTGGCGCTCGCCGTTCTGATGGTCCCGATCATCACCCGAACGACGGAGGAGATCATACGGCTGGTCCCCGACTCCATCCGGGAAGCGTCTCTAGGGCTCGGGGTGTCGAGGTGGAAGACCATCATGCGCGTGGTGGTGCCCACTGCTTTGAGCGGTATCGTTACCGGGGTCCTCCTGGCGGTGGCACGTGTGGCCGGGGAGACGGCGCCGCTCATTCTGACCATCTTCGGGACCAACTTCCCCATAAGCAGCAACGTATTCAGCGGGCCGTCCACCACCCTGTCGCTCCAGATCTTCCAGCTCGGCGGGGCGCCGTCGCCGCAGGTGGTCGAGGTGGCCTGGGGGGCGGCGCTTCTTCTCGTGCTCATGGTTCTGGGAATCAGCCTCATGGCCCGTTTGGTTTTCAGGGGACAAAGCGTAAGCGGCGGCAGATAAGGGAAGAGATCTTCAGATAGGATGGGTGCTTTGGATTCCGACAACATCACGAGGGAGAAAGAATTGGCCAGGGGGCGATCGGACGAGCAGGAGCCTCGACGGTTGAGAACCGCCCAGGGTTCCACCGCGAACCGCGCGTCGGAGACGAGAACGGAGCCTGCCGTAACGGTCGAGAACCTCGACATGTACTACGGGTCGTTCAAGGCGCTCCAGGACGTCAACATGCTCATAGGGCGGAACCGGGTTACGGCCCTGATCGGTCCATCAGGCTGTGGAAAAAGCACGTTTATCCGCAGCATAAACCGGATGCACGAGATCGTCCCCAAGGCCCGCGTGGAGGGGAAGGTGCTGCTCGACGGCGAAGACGTCTACGCTTCGGACGTGGACCCGGTGCGGGTACGGCGCAAGGTCGGTATGGTCTTCCAGAAGCCGAACCCTTTCCCAACGATGTCTATCTACGACAACGTCGTCGCCGGCATCAAGCTCGGCGGGAATCACAAGAAGAGCGAGCTCGACGAGGTGGTCGAGAGGACTCTGAGGCAAGCAGCACTCTGGGACGAGGTGAAGGATAAGCTCAAGCAAGGCGGGACCTCCCTCTCCGGTGGCCAGCAGCAGCGCTTGTGCATCGCGCGCACCCTCGCGATCGAGCCGGAGGTCATCCTCATGGATGAGCCGGCGAGTGCCCTAGACCCGGTCTCGACCCAGAAGATCGAAGATGCCATGGAGGATCTCAAGAAGAAGTACACGGTGGTGATCGTGACGCACAACATGCAGCAGGCGGCGCGTATCTCGGACTACACGGGCTTCTTTTTTATCGAGAACATGGGAGATCCGGGCAGGCTCTGGGAGTTCGACGAGACGAGCAAGATGTTCTCCAACCCGAACCGCAAGGAGACTGAAGACTACGTCACCGGACGCTTCGGCTAGGGAGGACTGAGGTGCCACGCGAGACTTTTCAGAGCGAGCTGGACCGGCTGGTCGGGAAGATCGTGGTTCTCGGCCGCGAGGTAGAGGCCACGCTCGACGACATGGCGAGGTCCATGGATGGCTACGACGCCGAGATCGCCTCACGGGACCTCGGCGTGGACTCGCGCTTCAAGGGGCGGGGGGCGGAGCTCGACGAGGAGTGCATGATCCTGCAGGCCCGTCAGGCCCCCGTCGCCCGAGACCTCCGGCTGATCTACACCATCCAAGCCGTCAACAACCACCTGGTCCGCGCCGGCACCCTCGGCGAGCATATCTGTCGCGCGATCGTGGAGACCTCCGAGTGTGAGCGCGACCCGGATCTGCACTCGGCTCTCCTCGAGATGGCCCGCTCCGCCCGCGACCTCTTCGGGCAGGGCCTAGACATCTTCGAGAACCGAGACATCGAGCGCGCTCGCGACCTCGAAGCCGGCGACGACAAGGTCGACCTCCTCTACTCGGAGGCGATGAACCTCGTGGCGAACCCGGCGGACGGCAAGGGCGGCGCCCCCGAGTGGCGCGTCCGGGCCGCCCTGATGGTCCACTACCTCGAGCGCATCGCGGACCACGGCGTGGACCTGGGCGAGCGCACGGTCTTCTTGGTTACCGGCGAGCGCATGGAGAGCGCCATGCGCCAGTACCGCGACCGCGACCTGAACGTCGACGAGGACTGACCTCTTGAACCCCTACGTCTCCGGAGGTTTGGGCTAGTAGCCGTGTGCTACAATCTTTCTTAATAGTCCTATCACTGTGGCTAGAAACGGAAAGAAGTTTTGAGGCTTACACAGAAGAGCAAATACGCGGTCCGGGCCCTTATGGAGCTCGCTCTCGACGACTGTGGCTCTCCCCTAGGGGTTACGGAGATCGCGAGAAGACAGCGCATACCCGAGAGGTTCCTGGAGCAGATTTTCGGAGATCTCCGACGCGCGAAGATCCTGCACAGCCATCGCGGCGCGCGGGGCGGTTTCTGCTTCGCGACCTCACCAGATAATGTCACGATCCTCGACATTGTCGAGATCCTCGACGGCGAGATACGTCCGGCGCGTTGTTCCGCGGGCGGCCAGTGCTACATCGCCGACGCGCCCCTGTGCGTGACCAGCAAGATTTGGGACGAGGCGCGCGAGGCGCTCGAGGGCGTCTTCGGACGCTACACTATAGCCCAGGTAGCCGCCGACGAGCGCGCTAACCGCGCGGCCCACGCCGCCGGCAGGTCCAACGCCCCGGAGGCCCCCGAGGCGCGGTCCTCCTTCGCCTCCTCCCTCCGCTAGAAGCCGAGCCCTGGAAGACCGGCTTAGTTTCGAGGACCTGGAAGCGCACCTGCGCGGACGGACCGAGATCACCGAGTCTTCGGTCGGAGTCGCGGAGAAGGTTTACGCCATCATGCACCCTGTAGCGGCCGACGAACTCCTCGACGAAGAAGAGTTCGCCCGCGACGAGCGCCTCCCTTACTGGGCGGAGCTCTGGCCAAGCGCCACGGCCCTCGCCCGTCGTCTGGCCCGCGAGGAGGTCGCGGACAAGAGGGTGATCGAGCTGGGCTGTGGGGTAGGGCTCCCTACCGTTGTCGCCCTCGATCGGGGAGCCCGAGCGGTGGCGACGGACCACTACGAGGCCGCCCTCGACTTCGCGGCCTACAACGCGAGGGCGAACCTCGGGCGCGAGCCGGAGACGCGCCTCCTCGACTGGCGCACTCCCGGACTGGGAGACTTGGAGGGCGCTTTCGACCTCGTGTACGCGGCCGACGTGCTCTACGAGCGTGGAAACGTTGCGTTGCTGGCCGACCTGATCCCCCGGCTGCTAAAGCCCGAGGCCAGGGCTCTGATCGCCGACCCGAGGCGCGCCCCCGCGCCGAGTTTCTTGAGGGAGATAGAGCGGCGGGGCTTTCGGGTGTCTACGGAGGAGGCGGTCGTTGTGGCGGGGGATCGCGACGTGACCGTGCTGGTGCATGAGGTTCGACGGGGCGAGGAAAGCCTCCGGTAAGGGGGCATATCTCCTTGCTATACTCCGCAGCGTGCTTCTAGATCAGCTTAACCCCACGCAGCTCGACGCCGTAACGACCACCGAAGGTCCCCTACTCATCCTTGCGGGGGCTGGGAGCGGGAAGACGCGCGTATTGACACACAGGATTTCGCACCTCCTCGACGAGGGGCTAGCGGGCCCCGAAGAGATCCTCGCCATCACCTTCACGAACAAGGCCGCCCTGGAGATGAAGGAGCGCGTGGCGCTCCTCGTGGGGCCGGACTCGAAGAGGATGTGGGTCTCGACGTTCCACGCGTTCTGCGTGCGCATCCTGCGCGTCCACGCCGAGAAGCTCGGGTACAAGTCCGGCTTCACGATCTACGACGGAGGGGATCAAGTCCGGCTCGTCCGCCGCTGCATCATAGAGCTGGGCAAGGACCCGAAGCGCTTCAACCCGCGCTCGTTCCACGCCCAGATCTCCGACGCCAAAAACCGCCTCCTCGACGCCCACGACTACCTCACCCAGACCGAGGGCTACATGGCCGAGAACGTCGCCGAGGTCTACGAGCTCTACCAGAAGCGCCTCTACGAGAACAACGCCATGGACTTCGACGACCTCATCATGCAGACCGTCGCCCTGCTGGAGGTCTTCCCGGAGGTCCGCGAACGCTACCAGAAGCGCTTCAAATACATCCACGTCGACGAGTACCAGGACACGAACCACGCCCAGTATCGCCTCGTCAACACCCTCGCAGCGGCACATCGTAAACTTTGTGTCGTTGGCGACGACGATCAGTCTGTATATAGTTGGCGTGGAGCTGATATTTCTAATATATTGAACTTTGAACGGGATTATCCGGAGGCGAAGGTCGTCAAGCTGGAGCAGAATTACCGTTCGACGCAGACGATTTTGAATGCGGCTAACGCGGTGGTGGCTAACAACTCGTCGCGCAAGCATAAGGAGTTGTGGACGGCGGGTGAGAAGGGGGAGAGGATCCGCCTGTTCACCGCCGCCGACGATTACGCTGAGGCGCGGTTCGTCGTGTCGGAGGTACAGCGGGTGGTGGATAGCGGGAAGTCTTTGCGGGACGTTGCGGTGTTTTATCGGACGAACGCGCAGAGCCGGACGCTGGAGGACGTGCTGGTGCGGGAGGGGGTTCCGTACCAGATTGTCGGCGGGGTGAAGTTTTACGAGCGGGCGGAGGTCAAGGACGCCATGGCTTACCTCTCCGTGATCTCGAACCCGAGTGACTCGGTCTCCCTGGAGAGGATCATCAACGTTCCGAAGAGAGGCCTTGGGGCGACCTCGGTCGGGAGGCTTCAGGAGTACGCGACGCGCCAGGGTATCTCAGTCTACGATGCGTTGACGGAGGCCGAGGCGGCAGGGCTCTCGGGGGCGGCGAGGAAGGCTTGCGCGAAGGTCCACGAGCTCTTCGAGGGCTTGCGGGTCGCGGCGAAGGAGATAGGGCCGAGCGCGTTGTTGGGGGCCGTCTTGGACGAGTCGGGTTACCGGACGGAGCTGACGTCCGAGGCCACGGTGGAGGCGGAGTCGCGCCTCGAGAACCTGGTGGAGCTCGTGAACGCCGCAACGGAGTACGAGCGGGTGGAGCCCGAGCCGAGCCTGGACGGATTCTTGCAGGAGCAGGCGCTGTACTCCGAGGCCGACAAGCTGACGGGCGAGGGGCGAGCGACGTTGATGACGCTCCACAACGCCAAGGGGCTGGAGTACGATTACGTGTTTATCGTGGGGATGGAGGAGGGGACTTTCCCGCACGCGCGATCTCTGGACGAGCAGAACCTGGAGGAGGAGCGGAGGCTCTTCTACGTGGGGATTACACGTGCCAGGAAGGCGCTGACGCTCTCCTACGCGAGGATTCGCTCGACTTACGGAGAGCGCGAGTATCAGATGCCCAGCCGTTTCCTTTCGGAGGTGCCGGAGGAGCTCAAGGCCGGCTCCGTCCCCGGTGCGTCCCGTAGCGGCTCCGGGGGTGGGCTAGGTGGCTGGGGGAGCGCTGCTGGTGGTAGCACCGGTTTCGGCAGGCGACGGGGCAACGCGCCGGCCGTCTCCTCCGGGGCCTCTTCCTACGCGCCGGGGGAGAAGGTTCGCCACGCGAAGTTCGGCATCGGCGAGGTAGTAGAGGCATCGGCAGGGAAGGTCGTTATCCGCTTTGGCGCCGAGCAGAAGACGCTCGTGCCAGAGATAGCGCCTCTTAGCAAGGTCTAGATCCAACCTTACGGTGCGGTTCTCGGGGGCATGGTGCCGCCCGGGTAT
The DNA here is from genome assembly GCA_016781635.1 of Rubrobacter sp. Lineage (GTDB taxonomy): Bacteria > Actinomycetota > Rubrobacteria > Rubrobacterales > Rubrobacteraceae > Rubrobacter_F. The sequence goes on along the minus strand of JADDPY010000079.1, from coordinate 5,134 downwards.
TCTCCGGGCGCGAAAAACGGCTAGAATCCCTGCCGTGAACGCGCTTCTTACGCGGGGTGATGGGCGGACTTTGTCCGGCTTGTATAAAATCGCGGGGAGGCATACGTCACTTGGGGCGGGGCCTCGTGCTCGGGCGCTCCGGCATGCATTGGGTTTGTAGGGAGAGAGGATCATCATGGCGCACGTTTACGTCACAGGGCACCGGAACCCGGACATGGACTCGATAGCGGCCGCTATCGGGTACGCGGAGTTGAAGGGGAAGCTGAACCCGGAGGACGTGTACGCTCCGGCTCGGCTCGGGGAGTTGAACTCCCAGACGGAATGGGCCCTGGGGAAGAGTGGGGCGGAGGCTCCCAAGCTCATCAAGCACATAAAGCTGCGCGTCAAAGACGTGATGAGCAAGGAGATCGCGACCGTTCATCAGGACTCACCCTTGCGTAACGTGGGGCTGGAGATGGCGGACAGGGAGATCAGCCAGGTGCCCATAGTGGATGACGACGGGGCACTCGTGGGCGTCATGACGGAGAGGTCCCTGGCGCGCATGTACATGCGCGAGTCGCGCGAGCCCTCGACGTTCGCGGAGAGCCCGGTCCCTATAAGCGCGATGGTCGACGTCTTGGAGGGCGAGCTTCTCGTCGGGGAGGACAAGAACACCGACGGCAGGCTCTGGGTGATCTCGATGAGCGTGGAATCGATGGGACAGTCCATGCAGCACGGGGACATCGTCGTGATCGGCGACCGGCCGGAGGGCCAGCGGCGCGCGATAGAGCTCGGCGCCGGCGTCCTCGTGGTTTCTAACGGGGTGAGGCCGGAGGATGAAACCCTGAAGCTCGCCGAGGAGAAGGGGACGCCGGTCTTGCTCAGTCCCCTGGATTCCTACGTTTCGAGCCGGATGATACAGCTCGCGGTGCCGTGTCGGGAGGTCATGCTCCAGGACCCGCTTACCGTGGAACCGGACGAGCTCCTCACGGACATAACCGACCGCGTGATGGAGGTGCATTACCGGGCGGCGATCGTGGTGGACGGTGACGGCAAGCCGCTCGGCATCGTCACGAGGACGGACCTCCTCAACCCAGAGCCGAGGCGAGTGCTGCTCGTGGATCACGCCGAGAGGGGGCAGAGCGTGCCGGGGGTGGAGGAGGCCCAGGTCGTGGAGATCCTCGACCACCACCACATCGGCGACGTGCAGACGACCACCCCGATCCCGGCGACCTTCGATCCCGTGGGCTCGACGGCGACGCTCGTGGTCGAGCGTTATCGGGAGAATGGGTTGGAGCCGACGCAGGCAACGGCGGGGATGCTGCTCGGCGCCGTGCTCTCGGATACGGTCGTCCTCAACTCCCCGACGACGACGGAGCGCGACCACGAGGTCGTGCGCTACCTGGAGAAGATCCTGGGAGTGGAGGCGGAGGAGTTCGGGAGGGAGATGTTCGAGGTCTCCTCCGACGTCTCGGACCTCTCGCCCGAGGAGATCGTGGACCGCGACCTCAAGGAGTACGGTACGGACTCAGGCGAGAAAATGAGCGTCTCCCAGATCGAGACGGTCGGGCCCGGGCTCCTCGAACGCAAGGAGGAGCTGGTGGAGGCCCTCGAAAAGGTGCGCGGGAAGAACGGCTACCTGTTCGCGGCTCTCATGGTGACGGACATTATCGAGCAGGGCACCGAGCTTCTGTGCGCCGGAGAATGCGCCGTCGTGGAGCGTGCCTTCGACACCAAGGCGCAGGACAGCGTCATAGACCTGCCGGGCGTTATGAGCCGCAAAAAGCAGGTAGCCCCCAAGCTACTCACGGCATTCTAGGAGGCGTTCGAAGGATGGCGAAGATCCTGGACGGCAAGGCTATCGCCGCCGAGATAAGGGCGGAGGTAGCCGGTGGGGTGGCGGAGCTTCTGGAGCGCGGCGTCCGCCCCCGCCTCGACGTCGTCCTTGTCGGCGACGATACCGCGTCGGCTACCTACGTTCGCATGAAGGAGCGCGACTGCGCGGAGGTCGGCATCGACTCCAGGGTCCACCGCCTCGGCGCGGAGACCCCGCAGGAGGAGATAGCAGCACTCGTCGAGCGGTCCAACGCGGAAGCCGAGATCTCCGGCTTCTTTATACAGCTTCCGCTCCCCGAGGGCCTGGACGCCACGCCCCTGGTCTCCGCCATCGATCCGTCGAAGGACGTCGATGGCCTGAGCCCCCTGAGCGCCGGGAGGCTCGCCGTTGGGCTTCCGAGCCTCCTGCCGTGTACGCCCCACGGCGTGATACAGCTTCTGCGACGAAGCGGGGTGGAGATGGAGGGGCGTGAGGCCGTCGTGGTCGGGCGCTCCAACCTCGTCGGGAAGCCGCTTGCGCAGCTCTTGTTGCGGGAGAACGCGACCGTCACGGTCTGCCACTCGCGCACCCGAGACCTCACGGCGGTTACGCGACGGGCGAAGATCCTGGTGGTCGCCGCCGGGCGGCGCGAGTTCATTGGCGCCGAGCACGTGGGGGAGGGTGCAGTGGTCGTGGACGTCGGTATCCACGGCAAGGAGGGCGGCGGCCTCGTGGGGGACGTCCGGTTCGAGGAGGTCGAGCCCGTTGCGTCCATGATCTCACCCGTACCGGGCGGCGTCGGGCCGATGACCCGCGCCATGCTCCTCTACAACACCCTTCAGGCGGCGCGAGCCCAAGCGGAGGCCACCGTAGCCGGTTAGTTGATTACCGGGGTTCCTCGGGTCCACGGCAGAATGGCCCTGGCGCCGGGCTCGACGACAGGGATGATCTTTGGAGGGGGCTTCTCCTTGCTCGAGGGGATGATGCAGATCGGCTATTTACCGGCTCCGACAGATTTATACTTGCGTGGCGGATCGTAAGGAGAACGGGATAGGGGGCGTGGGTAAGGATCAATCGGCATCAGAGGATGGACACGAGGATGACGTCTAAGAGGCCGCCGAGGTGCGCGCTCGAGCCCACCTGAGGTCCCTTTGCCCGGTCGGGCGGTTCGTCCGACCGAGCAAAGGATCTCGAGACCGCGTCACCCGTCTTGGAGTCGACGATGACCCGTCGCGGGATGCTACACGTCACCGGTGGAGCCGTGTTCGAGCTCTTCCTTGCCGGGTGCGGAGCCGGCGGCTCCGGTGGCGCCGAAACCACCGGCTCTGGCCCGACGGACGAAACAACCGTCGCACGTAGCACGGAGGGTGCTCGCGGGGTGGTCTTCAACACCGCTTCGCGCGACGTCACCTTGTTCGACCCGGCCACGAACCGGGTGACGGGCAGCCGGCCGACAAACGCGGTCGTGCGCTGGCTCTCCAACGAGCAGCACTACTTCGACGGAAAAAAGATCTGGACCTACGACTTCCCGGACAACGAGCTCGAGGCCATCGCCATAGACCCCCAGACCTTCGAGGTGATCGGGAGGATACCCACGGACGGGGCCGGTCCCGGGCACAGCTTCGTGCTCACCCCGGACGGGAAGCGCGGCTTCGTCAACTCCGCGGGCTCGGACTTTCTGGCGGATGTCGATCCGGTGGCCGGGGAGGTGATCGAGCGCGTCGAGATGGGCGCGTTCCCCTGAGACGTCGACCTCTCGCCGGACGGTTCGTTCGGCTACGTACCGGAGCGCGACGGGGACACAGTCGCCATGTTCGACACTGAGACCCTGAAGATATCGAAACGGGTCGAGTTCCCCGAGGGCTCGAGGCCCTGGATGCTGCGCGCCTCCCCCGACGGGAGGGAGGTCTGGGTACAGACGGCGAGCGGCACGAACGTCGTGCTCGACTCGC
>JADDPY010000079.1:0-1173 GCA_016781635.1 Rubrobacter sp. | reverse complement strand
GGTGACCGGCGAGAACGCCGTCGCGGTGGTGGAGATGGATTCGCTGGAGGTCGAGACCCGGCTCGACGCCGGCGAAGATCCAATGGGCCTGATCGTCCTGTGAGGCTCCCGCTGCGCACGTGCATGCTCGTGGGCTTCGCCTGAAGCGCCCGCGTTACAAGGGACACTTCGCGGCGAGGCATGGTTACTTCGCCCGGTTCTTCTGGCTCTGGCTGCTCGCAGCGGTCCTGCTCGCCGGATGCGGGCGATCCGGCGACGGTCCTGCTGGTGGCGCTCCTCCCGGAGGGAGAGATCCGGCCGAAGACCCGCCCGAGGTGGCCTCCGGGGAGAGTGTGGAGGTTGGGGAAACGGAGCCCTCGTGTGGGGCGAGGGGGATTACGGGGTGGTCATGGCCCACGGGGCGGCCTACGACGCGGCGAGCTGGGAGGAGCAGGCGCGGCGGATCTCCGGGGAAGGCGTGATCGCCCTGGCGGTGGAGGATACCTCCCCGCGGAACCTTCTCGCCGCCGTGGAATACCTGAAAGAAGAGCGGGGGGCGGAGGGCGTCGCCCTTCTGGGGGCCAGCGCCGGCGGGAGCGACGCCTTACGGACCGCGTGGGAGAACCCGAGGGTTGCGGACCAACTCATCCTCCTCTCCGCGACGGGAAAAACGTCCGGGCTTGGCGAGGGGCCAAAGCTCTTCGTGGCGAGCGAGGGCGAGGGAATAACCGGGGAGGTGCGCCGGATGGCCGAGGAGGCCCCCGGGGGCCGCAACGAGGCGATCGTCCTCCCGAGCGACGCTCACGCCCAGGCGATCTTCGAGACGGAGGAGGGCGAGTGCCTGATGCAGGCTATCCTGGAGCGGCTCGAAGAGTACGGCTAGGACGCGCCGGGGTACGGAGATCAACGCGTCTTTTCTCGGGAGACGGGGGACCGCCGTGGGCGGCCATGTTGTGTGATACCTCCTTCGCGACGCGGGCCAAAGACGCGCCGCCCGGATCGCTAGGGAAGAAGGCCCAGAACGTACATGGTCAAGAACATCACGACCCCGGCCACTACCCCGATCACGAGTTGGGCTGCGGCACTCCCCGCGCCACGTGTCATGCCCGCATCGACCGTCAGGAGCGCGATGAGCAAGACCTCGACGATCTTGGTGACGTTGCCCGTCGTGTCGGTCACTCCCACATAGAAGTA
>JADDPY010000617.1 GCA_016781635.1 Rubrobacter sp. | reverse complement strand
GATCGGGAGAAGGTTCTGGAGGTCGGCGGTTTCTCGTTCTGGGAGGGGCTGCCGCGCTACCCGAGGGGGGAGGAAATCCTGGTTCAGAACCTCCTCATGCGCCGTTACGGCGGCTGCGGCATCCTGCCCTCCGGCACCTACAGCAACCAGGTCGAGACGACGGTCGCCGCCCCGAAAGGCGCCGGGCAGAAGCCCGATGACGGTGACGCCCTCAAGCTCTTGCCGGAGATGGTCGAGCGGTACGCGCCCCCGGCTACACCTCCCGTTACTTGAAGCGGTACTGGCGGTACATCCCGGCGCTCTCGTCCACGTCGGCCTCGGTAACATGGGTGCGTCCGCGGCCCGCGACCCTGTCCTCGATGCGCTTGCGGATAAAGCGACGCATAAGGAAGGGGCTCCGCTTGATCCTGCGGTCCGCCTCCGGGTCCCAGGTGATCTGCTGCTTCTCGGCCAAGTCAGGCTCCTCTCTGTAAAACTCTGCCCTTATTGTAATGGGCTTGCGTAAACGACGGCGTAAAGAGAACGGCATGAGCTTTCACTCCTCCGAAGATAATTCCTCGTCAGCATCAAACGGGTCGAGCAGCCGCACGCCGGTTCGGGCGACGTCAGCGGTGTTGCGGGTGACGAAGGTCATCCCCCTCACCATCGCCGTAGCCGCCATCAGACCATCTACACTATCGAGACGGGCTCGGGCAGTCTCATTCGCCCCATTCCTCGGCGATTTCGGCGTCCACGGGGAGGATGCGATCGGCGCAATCGCGGGCAACGGCTTCAAACCAAGTTTGGTAAACGCTGGCTTGCTGAGGATCACGTCGTCTCGATCACTCCGCTCCGCACCTCCCCGATAACGAGCACGCTGAGGTACAGATCCTCGGCGGGGATCGATGAGATCCAACGCACCACCCCCTGGTCGCCCCGCGGCTCAGGGCGCGCCTCCGAAAGGATGTTCGTGTCCAGCAGATACCTCACCTTACAACTCTACGTCCCGGGGCAACTCCCTGGGCTGCTTCAGGTCGAGCACGCTGAAGTCCGGCGCGCTCATCAGGGACTCCTTGAAGTCCATCTTCTTGCCCCCCCTCGCGCTCCTTTATCCGCCGGTACTCCTCGGCTGGCACCACGACGACCACCTCCGTGCCTCGTCACCACCTGCGGCCCCTCCCGCTCGGCCCGCCGGAGCAGTTCGCTGAACGTCTGCTTCGCCTCCTGCAACTGCTAACTCATCTCAAGCGGCTCCTTATTTCTGTCCAGCCTGTTCATATCATGAGGCATGTCCGACTCGAGCCGACTTCCCGCGCGTTCCGTGACGCGTGTAACAACGGGCGCGTGGGGGCGCCGTTAGAATAGGTCCATCTTGATAGAGGTCGAGCACATCTCCCGCCGGTACAAAAGCAGTGGCCGGGGCATCGAGGACATCAGCTTCACGGTCGGGTCCGGAGAGGTCTTCGGCCTCATGGGCCCGAACGGCTCCGGGAAGAGCACGCTGCTTCGCGTCCTCTCGACCGCGATGGCGCCGGACTCGGGGACCTTTCGCGTTAACGGCGCGGACGGGCTCCGGGAGAAGCGAAAGGCGCGAGCTGCGATGGGCTTGATGGTCGACCGTCCTACCCACTACGGAGATCTATCAGGTTGGGCGAACGCTTACCTCTTCGCCAGGGCATACGGGATGGAGAAGAAGGAGGCGAACGCGTCTCTGGCGGAGCTCTTCGATTATCTGGGGCTCACCGAGTACAGGGACGACCGGGCGAAGACCTACTCCTACGGGATGGGCAAGAAGCTCGGGCTCATCGAGGCGATGGCGCACGGGCCGCGGTTCCTGATCCTGGACGAGCCCTCCCTCGGCCTCGATTACTCTTCGCAGCTCGCTTACGAGAGCAAGATCCGCGCCCTCGCCGCCGAAGGTGTCGCCGTGCTCCTCGCGAGCAACCAGGTCGATGAGGTCGAGGCGCTGTGCGACCGTGTCGCCTTTCTGCACAGGGGCCGCCTCGTCGAGGAAGGCACGCCGGAAGAGCTCATCTCCTCGATAAAAGGCATTCGACGGATCGAGGCTACCCTGCGCAACCCCGTGGACTACGCTTCTTTAGAGAGGGTGGCCGGGGTCGAACGCACGACGACGGAGGGGCGCAAGCTCGTGCTCCAGTGCGAGGACCGGGTCGGCATCGTCGCCGACGTGGTGGCGGGGATAGTGGGGGCCGGCGGCGACATAACCGACCTCGCGGTTCGCCGGCCGTCTCTGGAAGACGTATACGTGAAGCTGACCGGAGAGGCGCTGAGAGATGCTGAAGGTTAACCCGCCCGATACCTACTGGAAAAAGGACGTCGCCCTCTTCTTCGGCAAGAGGTTCGCCCTCGTCATAAAGATGCTCTACCCCATGGCGCTCATAGTGCCTATCGCCGCCAGCGACATCCCCGCCCAGTACGCCGCCGCCGTCATCGGGATCGTGGCGATCATGGCCGGCACCTTCGGGGCGGGCGAGAGCCTCACGATGGACCTGAACGACGGCATCCTGATGCGCGTCGCCCTCACGCCCCTCTCCCCCCGCCGCATCGTCTTCGAGCTCCTCGCCGTCAACGCCGTCCTCGACTTCATCCAGCTTCTACCGGCGCTATTGCTGGTTTATGTTTTCAATCCCGCGCCACTCGTATGGGTACTCGCGGCGACCTTCGGTATCTTCGCTACCCTACTTGCGGCGAACTGCATCGGGATTTTTATCGCCAACTTCACCTCGTCGCCCGCCGATGTGCTGCTGTACGCGACGGCGGTCCTCGCGCCCCTGATCTACCTTTCGGGGTTTTTCCGCAACCAGAACCCGACCGGCGTATTGGCAACCCTCCGAGACTTCGTCCCCTTCGCCTACATGAACGATGCCCTCAAGGCGTTTTTCGGCGTCGCCACGCGGACTGCCCCCTGGGAGGTCTTCGTCTACCCGGCCCTGATCTGCGGCGTCCTCGCCACCGTCGTCTGCCTCACGGCCCCGCGCCTCCTGACGGCCCGCTTCTAGCTCGGCGACGGCCTCACGGTTACGGTGGCCCGTGATAGGGTATTCCTACCGCGGTAAGCAGGCGACTCGTGGGACGGTATCATCATGCAGAGATCAGGGCGTATACAGGCCCTCGAAGAGGCCGTAAGGCACCTCGAGTCCGTCAAGACCGACCCCGCTCACATCGGCGAGCTCGACTTCGAGGATGCCCGCGTCGCCGGCCTTGTCACGACCGCCCTCTCGGCCGCCCGCGCGGCCCTCTCGGCCGCCACGAAACGCGACGACCTCGTCGGGGACACGCCGCCGAACCGCTGACCAGCAACCCGCTGCTCCTCCATACGCTCACCCCACCCCTGCGGAGGAGCGCATGAGCGTTTCGCCGGTGCCGATCCCGCGCTCCTTCACACCCTTCTCGTAGTTTTTGCGGGCTTGTCCCCTGTGCTAGGATGCACCCATTTCAGGCAGGCCTTTGGGAATAGGTTCGGAGGAGTTTATGGGTAACGGTTTGGGCCGGT
>JADDPY010000149.1 GCA_016781635.1 Rubrobacter sp. | reverse complement strand
GGGTCTCCCCGCTGGCAACACCCGCCGCTCGTCCCTCACTCCGGCCCACATTCGGACAGCCGACACCCGCCGCATGATGGCGCATGCTACCATTCGCTTACGACGTAAGGAGGTTGGTGCGAATAAGGCCACTTTGACTAGTAAGGGGCAGCTTACGGTTCCCAAAGAGGTGCGGGACCGCCTAGGGTTGAAGCCTGGTGACAGGCTGGTCTTCGAGTTCGAGGGCGATACTGTTCGGCTCAGGGTAGAGAGCCGTAGGTCGTTGCGGGATCTGAAAGGCAGTTTGCCCGCAGGACGTGCGTATCCGAGCAAAGAAGCGGAGCGTAGCGCTGCCCGGGAGCATGTCGCCCGAGGTGTAGCGGGAGAAGAACCCTCTGGAAGGTAACGTTCTCTGGGTGGACGCCAATGTCCTGATCCGATTTCTCACCGGGGAGCCACCGGAGATGGCGGATAGGGCCGAGCGGCTGCTGGAGAGAGCGCAAGGGGGCGATCTCGTGTTGAGATTGCACGCGGTCGTATTGGCCGAGACGGTGTGGGTACTTCAATCTTTCTACGGGCGTAGCAGGGCGGAGATCTCCGGGGCACTCATACCTCTGCTTACGGAGCAAGGGCTCAGGGTCGAGAGGTCTGGCGTCATGGTCAAGGCGCTCGCGAGGATGACGAACGCGAACGTGGACTTTGCCGACGCACTCCTCGCTGAGACCGCCCGCTCGCGCAATGAGGGTGTCGCTTCCTTCGACGTGGACTTCCGAAAGCTCGAAGTACTCTGGCACGAACCGGATTGAACCTTCCTAACCCCTCCGTCACGTACCGTTCTCGGAGGACGTGGTTATCGGCACGGCCCCTCCCATTCCCCCGCCGGATCATGCCGCGTGGACCAGGTTCGGCTATTTTGGTGGGATAAAGCAGCCGTTTGAAAAGGAGGCACCTTGAACTTCCTATCGCCGTTCGACGCCGCTCTGCCATCGCGTCTGGTCTACGGGCCGGGTGAGATCGAGAAGATCGGAACGCTCGTTGCCCCACTTGGGAGTAAGGCGCTCGTCGTCATCGGGGGCGGGAGCGTCCGGCGCTCGGGGGTCCTCGACCACGTGCTCGGGCTGCTCGACGATGCGGGCGTGGGGCACGAGATTCTTGAGGGGGTCTCGGGCAACCCGAAGTCCTCGGAGGCGGACCGGGCCGGGGAGGCGATGAGAAGCGGGGGCTGCGACGTGGTCCTCGGGCTCGGCGGCGGGTCGGTGATGGACGTGGCGAAGGCCGCGGCGCTCGTCGCGGGGCACGGAACACCCATCCATCGCTTTCTACGCAAGGAAGAGTCCCCGGGGGACCTTCGGGAGGCTCCGGCGATCGTATGCGTACCCACGATCGCCGGTACGGGGAGCGAGGCGAACGACACGTCGGTCCTGACCGACGAGGAGACCGGGCTCAAGGGCTCGCTGCGCGGTCCCGTCTGCGTTCCGCGCGTCTCCGTGCTCGACCCCGATCTAACGGAGACGGCCCCGAGGCGTTTCGCGCTTGCGAGCGGTGTCGACGCTTTGTGCCACGCGATCGAAGCCTACCTCACCCGAAGGAGCAACCTCCTCTCCGACGCCCTCGCCCGCTCGGCGGCGGGACTGCTCATCGACGCGCTACCGAGGCTCGGTGAGAATGATCCGGAGGCGCGAGGCGCGACGCTCGTCGGGGCGTCCCTGGCCGGACAGGCGCTCTCGCTCTCGGCGAGCCTCGTAACACACGCCCTGGAGCACCCCGTCTCCGCCCGCCTCGACGCCCACCACGGCGAGGGGCTAGCCGCCCTGCAACCGGCGGTCCTGGAGAGGGTCTGCGGGGGTGCGCCCGAGCGGTGCGCCGAGGTTGCTTCGTGGCTCGGCGAGGGGGCGAGGCCGGAGCTCGCCGCCGACGCGTTCCGCGGTTTTCTGGAGAGATGCGGGCTGGGAATACGACTCAGCCGGCTCGGCATGAACGAGGGTCACGTCGAGAAGTTCGTGGATGACGCCCTGGCTTCGGGGGCGCGTGGCCTGACGGCGAGCCCCATAGACCTGGAGCGAAAGGACCTCGTGGGGATCTACGAGGCCGCGCTCGCGGAATAAGCAAAAGCCCCTCCCCCCACGATCGTGGAGGAAAGGGCTACTCGGCGACCGGAGGCCGCTAGCTCCGTAGAATGGTTAGTTTCTGGAGGAGTTCATCGCGGCGACCTCGATGCCGGCGCCGGGCCTTATCTTCATCGGCTCGGGGAGGCGGCGGCGATGATTCTCCCAGCCCTCGTCGACCTTGGTGAGGACCTTGGCGAGGCCGACCTTCTCCATCGCCCGGATCACCGGCCAGGCCGGGTCGATCTCGCCCTTGAAGGCCGAGAACCTCGGGGCGGCGGGGCGGGCGTGGTGGTTGTTGTGCAGGCCCTCACCGAAGGTTATGAGGGCGAGGAGCTTGAGGTTCGTCGCGTCGTTCTCGAAGCTCTTCTCGCCGAAGGTGTGGCCGGCGCCGTTAATGGCGGCGTTCAGCATCAGGTAGGTGGCCGCGAGGGTGGCCCAGGCGACGAGGCCGGGCTTGGTGCCCATGATCCAGGCCAGGATCACGCCGGTGAGCGAGAAACCGAGCGTACCGCGCCTGAGGAGCACGCGGTCGAGCTTATCGAACGGGAGGTCGGCGGCGTACTTCTCCATCGTGTCGTCGTTCTCCGCCTCGCGACGGTAGTAGTAAACGTTGGCGAGCATGATCTTCCAGTACCCCTCGATGTGGGGGCTGTGCGGATCGCCCTCTTCGTCGCTGAAGTTGTGGTGCTTGCGGTGGACGGCGACCCACTCGCGCGGCGAGATGCTCGTGAGCATCCACGTGCCGAAGCGCATGAACGTCGTCGCAGCCGGGTGCAGCTCGATGGACTTGTGCGACAGAACCCTGTGCAGGTAGACGGTGGTGATCAAGGTCGCCGCCTGCGACAACCCGAAGCCTACCCCTGCGGCCTTTAAATATTTATTCAACTACCCCTCCTTATACGAACCACGATTTCCACTAGACGAGGCCCCTCAAACAAAAAGAGGGCCGGGACGAAACCATCCCGGCCCTCTTTTGTTCTAATCAGTGGTCCCCGTTACTCGGGAACGACGTTCTCTGCCTGCATCCCCTTCTTGCCGCGAGTAGCCTCGTAGGAAACCTTTGTACCCTCCTCGAGCGAGCGGAAACCGTTGCCGGATATCCCGGAGTAGTGGACGAAGAGATCCTCACCGCCATCGTCCGGGGAGATGAAGCCGTAGCCCTTCTCGTCGTTGAACCACTTGACCGTTCCTTGGGCCATTTCTGGAACCCACCTTCCTTATTCATGGGTCCCATCAAACAAAAAGCCGCTCCGAGACCGCCGGGGCGACGCTCCATCTAGTGTAACCCACCTACGATTGCTTATTAAGTATATCAGAGGCTCCGTTCGAAGCAACGCACGGGCCAGCCCCCGCGTATAAGATTCGGCGTACAGGAGACAGGAGGTTCGCTTTGGCGCTCGACTTCACTTACCGCGTACAGGTGCCGCACAGACCGGGCCAACTGGCCAGGGTGGCCTGCAAAATCGCCGAGGGCGAGGGCCTCATCGGCGACGTCACCACCATAAACGTCGGCCGTGACGCTTCGATACGCGAGATCACGATCGAGGTCCAGGACCGAGACCACGGCCAGCGTGTCGCCGAGAGCCTCGACGAGCTCGACGGGGTGCGCGTGATCTGGGCCCAGGACCGCGCCCTTTTGCGCCATGAGGGCGGCAAACTCGTCGTATCCTCGACGGAACCCGTGAGGACGGTGCAGGATATGCGCGACGTTTACACCCCCGGCGTCGCTCGCGCCTCCATGGCGATCTTCGAGGACCCCTCGCTCGCGGGCAAGCTGACCATGATCGGGCGGAGCGTCGCGATCTGCACGAACGGCACGCGCGTCCTCGGGCTCGGTGACGTAGGGCCCGTCGCCTCGATGCCGGTGATGGAAGGTAAAGCCGTCTTCTACCACCAGTTCGCCAACGTCTCCGCGATGCCCATACTCATCGACACGAAGGACGTGGACGAGTTTGTCCGTACGGTGAAGCTAATAGCTCCCGGCTTCGGTGGCATCCACCTCGAAGACATCTCAGCCCCGGAGTGCTTCGAGATCGAGCGTCGGCTCATCGAGGAGCTCGCCCAGCCCGTGATGCACGACGACGTCCACGGCACCGCCGTCGTCACGCTCTCCGCCGCCATCGTAGCCTGCCGCCACGCCGGCCTGACGCTGGAGGATGCCGTGGTCGGACAGATCGGGCTCGGGGCCGCGGGCTTCGGGATAGCCTCGCTGATGTTGGACGGGAAGGCGAAACGGGTGATCGCCTCGGACCCGAACCCCTTATCGCACGAGCGAGCCCGCGCCAAGGGCATCGAGATCGCGGATATGGAGACGGTGATGGCGGAGGCCGACGTCGTCGTCGCCACCACGGGACGCGCGGGCCTCATAAAGCCCGAAACCGTACGAAAAGGGCAGGTGATCCTCGCGCTCACGAACCCCTACCCGGAGATAGACCCCGAGGTGGCCGTGAAGGCGGGCGCCGCGTTCGCCGCCGACGGGACGAGCGTGAACAACGTCCTCGGCTACCCGGGAATCTTCCGCGGGGCACTCCTGGCCGGAGCTGGGGAGATAAACCTACGGATGAAGCTCGCCGCCGCCGAGGCGATAGCCGACCTCACGGCCGACTCCGACCTCGTCCCCGACACCCTCGACCCAACCGTCCACGAGCGTGTCGCTACCGCCGTAAAGAACGCGGCGATAGAGAGCGGCGTAGCCAACCCGGACCGCGTCCCCGCGGGACTATAGCCGTCGGCTCATCCGTTGCTGCACGCTACCGGCGCGGTCGCGAGCCCGCGCTTCTCAGCCTCCTGCCGGAGCTCCCCCACGCGGACGCCGGTTTTTTGGAGGGTCTTTCCGCTGTGGCTCCATGAAGCTCACTATCGACAAGCTGATAAGCTAAACGTGGTGGCTGCTCCGAGAAACGACTCCAGCGACGGGCCCGATACCTCTCCACCCGGGGAGGGCTTCGAGTTGTACCGGCACAGAAACGCGGAAGCCACGAGGACTAGGGGCTGGCACGGGCTGTATTGGGCGAGGCGGAACGGGGCGGGGGACTACGAGATACGGAGCGTCCCTACCTCCCTCGGGGAGCCCTCCGTAGACGGGGGCATCATGCCCGGGGAGGGTTTCGAGAGGTTCTACGAGAGGGTGAACCCCGAGGAGCATTTGCCTCCCGGGGTTTGAGGTACGGCCGTTTGAGCTAGGGGAGCTTCGGGGTTCGGCGCTCTTTGCTACCCAGAGCCTCGCGCGTCACCTCGCGCGCCCGCTCCTCGTGGCCCAGGTCGGGCCGCTCTCCTTCGGCCGAGGCGAGAATCTTGTCACGGACCTCGACGGGCGAGTCGGTTACTACCAGCAGGTCCAGGTCGGCGCGCGAGATCTTGCCCTCCGAGAACATCGATCCCCCTAGCCAGTCCAGCAGTCCGCGCCAGTACTCCGAGTCGAAGAGGACGACGGGGAAGTTCCGGATCTTGCCGGTCTGAATCAGGGTGAGCGCCTCGAAGAGCTCGTCGAGGGTACCGAAGCCCCCCGGGAAGATGACGAAGGCCTGAGAGTACTTGACGAGCATCATCTTGCGGACGAAAAAGTAATTGAAGTCCACCGAGATGTCCACGTAGGGGTTGACTTGCTGCTCGAAGGGCAGCTCTATGTTCAGGCCGACCGAGGGGGCCCCTGCCTCCCGTGCCCCACGGTTGCCGGCCTCCATGATCCCCGGCCCCCCGCCCGTGATGATCGTGAACCCGGCCTCCCCGACAAGCCTCCCTACCTCGACGGCCTTGGCGTACGACGGATCCTCCGAGCCTACGCGGGCCGAGCCGAAGATCGTGACCGCGGGCCCGAGCTCGGCGAGCTCCTCGAAGCCCTCCACGAACTCCCCCATAATCCTCAGGACGCGCCAGGGGTCGGTCTGGGTGAAAGCCGCCTGCAACAGCCGCTCGTCCTCCGTTCGACGTGCCCGCCGCTGCGCCCGCGTGACCCTGTTCTCCTTCGGCTCCTCTTCTGTCATTCGGACACTCTACCCAATCTCCGCCTCGCCCTACCCGCCGGCGGCCGACCCTCCACCATCCCTCCCGACCATCGGACACCGTCGACAAGTAGCCGGATGGGCGGGGTGCGACCTCTGCGAGTCCCGGCCCGTCCGGGTAGGGGACGCGTAGAGGGATCGAGCAGAGGATTGCCTAGAACTTCTCGAATCCTCGGGCGAGATCCCGGAAGATGGCACGGTTCACCTTCATGCCCTCCGGGCCTTGCGGTTCGGGCCAGTCGCGGAAAGCCACCGGGATCTTGAAGCGCGGCAGGACCGGCGCCAGGGCTTCCGACAGGCCCTCCGGGGGTCGGCCGCCACGGGCGCGCACGAAGGCGACGGGCCTCTCCCCGAACTCCTCGTCCGCGACCGGGACCACCACGGCCTGCTCGATCCCCTCGATGCGGCAGAGCGCGGCTTCTATCTCCTCCGGCTGCACGTTCTCGCCACCGGAGACGAATTGGTTGTCCCTGCGCCCTGTGACGCGCAGGTAGCCGGTCTCGTCGAGCTCGCCGAGGTCCTTCGTGTGAAACCATCCCGCGTCGTCGAGCGGCAGGTCCAACCCGTCGGCGTTGACGTAACCGGCGAATAGCGTGTCCCCGCGGACGAGGATCTCGCCGTCCTCGGCCACCGAGACCTCCCGGTAGGGCAGCGCCCGCCCCGAAGTGTGGAGTACCTCCCGGGAAGCGCCCCGCGGCGTCGTTGTCGCCTGCGAGGACGTCTCGGTGAGGCCGTAGCTCGTGTGGATCGGCAGGCGACGGTCGAGCGCCTCGTCCACCAACGTCTCCGGCACCGGGCCGCCTCCCAGGAGGATGGCTTCGAGCGTTCCCAGCGGCGCGTCTTCGGAGAGCAACCGGCGTAGCTGGGTGGCGACGAGCGAGACGTGGGTAACGCCGCCCCGGGTCATGGCCTCCGAGAGCGGTACGCCAGCCTCCGGCAACACCATCGCCGCACCCGCGAGCAGACACCGGAAGACCACGGAGAGGCCACCGACGTGGTACAGCGGCAGCGAGTGCAGCCACCGATCTTCCGGCCCGAGCGGTATGTTCGCGCCGGAGCCTAAAGCGCTGTAGTGGTGGTTACCGAACGTGTGAAGCGCCGCCTTCGGCCGGCCCGTGCTGCCGGAGGTAAAAACGATCGTGGCGGGATGCTCCAGAGGTACGGTGATGGGCGCTTGAGCTCGCATGACTCCCGAGAATTCCAGCAACTGCTCCGGACGTAGCACGGGCAGGTCCGTGGAGAGGAGATCCTGGTACGAGATCAGGGCGGAGCAACCGGCGATGCGCAGGGAGGTCGCTACGCCTTCTAGGGGGACGCGGGTGCTAACGGGGCACGCAACGCACCCGGCTCGCAACACGGCCAGAAGAAGCACGATGTAACGCTCGTCTTTCTCGAGAAGGAGTGCCACTCGCCCCCCCGGTACCAACCCCTCCCCGGCGATCCGCGCCGCCGCCGCCTCCACTCGCCCGTCGAGCTCCGCGTAGGTCATCACGCCCGCCGGTCCCATGATGGCTGGAGCGTCCGGCGTAGCGTGGGCGGCCGCACGCAACGAGCAGGGGATCTCCGCCATCTCGGCCCTCCGGTTCACTGGGTGATGTTACCCAACGAGCCGCGACTCCGGAAAGAGTCCTCGGAGGACCACCCCGCTCCCGGAGGCCACTGTCTCCCGAACCTGGACGTGGGAGGCGGGCAGCGGGAGTCGCGGCTCGACCACGTCCCCGGCGAGGCGCCGGTAGGTGTCAAGGCCAGCCGGTACCCCGCCGCCGATACCGGCCGCCAGCGCCACGAGGGCCGCCGTCCCCACGCCGGTCTCGTAGGCCGAGCTTATGACGGGCCTTATGCCGAGGCTCGCCGCCCGGTCTGCAAGCCGTAACACGCGCGAGATGCCGCCAAGAAGGGACGGCTTCATCACGACCGCGCCGGCGTAGCGGTGCTCTTGCAGTGTCCCCGGGGCGATCCCGACCAGCGACTCGTCCAACGCGACCGGGACGCCGCAGGATCTCGTGAAGGTCTCCAGGCCGGCCGGGTTCGCCAGCGGCTCCTCCAGGTACTCGACGCGCACACCCTCGATGCCCCGCGCGAACTCCAGCGCCTCGTGGAGTGTCCAGGCCCGGTTCGCGTCCAGCCGGAGCGCGACGCTCTCGCCGAGGGCTTCCTTCACCGCGCGGACGAGCAAGACGTCCTCCTCCACCGGACGCCCGCCGACCTTTAACTTCACGGCCTCGTACCCGTCCTCCCGCATCCGCCGGGCCTCCACCGGCGCTGCGGTAAAAGGCCCGGCAAGCAACCCGTTCAAGGGCACGACGGCCCTTGAACGCTCGGAGATCAACGCCGGCAGTGTCACGCCGCGGGTCGCTGCGTAAAGGTTCCAGGCGGCCAGCTCGAAGCCGAAGCGGACGGACGGCGCGAGGTTCGCGGGATCCAGCATGCGGGCCAGGGTACCGTCCATGCCGATCCAATCACTAGATACTTCCCGGCCCACCACGGACGCAGCCATATCGCCGAGCTCGCGCGCGGCGTCGGGGAGGCTCTCGCGGCTGAAGCCGGGGAGCGGCGAGGTCTCGCCCCACCCGACCGCGCCGTCCTCCCCCTCCAGCCTCAACAGCATCCCCTCGCGGCGCTCCAGCGTTGCGCCCTTGAGGAAGAGGGGTTCGGTTAGTGGCAGCCGGAAGCGGTAGAGGCCGAAGCCCGTAACCTTCACGGTTTACGGGCGATGGGGGAACTTCGAGAAGTCCGGCTTGCGCTTCTCTCTGTAAGCGTTGCGTCCCTCCTGGGCCTCTTCGCTGCCGTAGAAGAGGAGGTTCGCGTCGTGGGCGAGTTGTTGTATGCCGGCGAATCCGTCCTCGTGAGCGTGAAAACTCGCCTTCAATAGCCGCAGCGCGAAGGACGAGCGCTCCAGCATCTCCCTGCACCAGCGCACGGTCTCGGCTTCCAGCTCGGCGAGCGGCACGACCTTGTTGACGAGCCCCATCTGAAGCGCCTCCTCGGCGGAGTACATCCGGCAGAGAAACCATATCTCCTTGGCTTTTTTCGGCCCCACAAGCTGGGTGAGCACCGACGCGCCGAAGCCGCCGTCGAAGCTGCCGACCTTCGGCCCGACCTGCCCGAACTTCGCGTTATCCGCGGCGAGGGTGAGGTCGCAGACCACGTGCAGGACGTGGCCGCCGCCGACCGCGTATCCGGCCACCATCGCCACCACCGGCTTCGGGCACCGGCGAATCTGCACGTGCAGGTCCGTAACGTCGAAGCGGCCGACCGAGGCCCCGCCGGGGGTGCGCCTCGGGTCGTCGGGATCTTCTAGATACCCGGCGTCTCCGCGCACCCTCTGGTCGCCACCGGAGCAGAAAGCATCCGGACCCTCGCCCGTGAGGATGATGACCCCGATCTCGTGGTCCTCGCGCGCATCCTCGAGCGCCCGCTGCATCTCCCTCACCGTCAGCGGACGGAACGCGTTGCGCACCTCGGGGCGGTTTATGGTGATCTTGGCGATCCCCTCCGCCTTTTCGTACTTGATGTCCTCGAACTCTCCGGCTGGTTCCCACGCTATGTCAGTCATGCGAGAGATTATAAGGACCGGCGAGGAAGTCTTTCAGCAACGCAACATACCCCTCCGGGGCCTCGGCATGTACGCTGTGCCCCGCACCGGGCACGATAGCGGTTTCTATACGTGGGTTGAGCGCGGCCATCCGGTGCGCAATCTCGACGAACTTCTCGTCCAACTCCCCCGCGACGGCAAGCGTCGGGACCGAAGTTTCGGCCACCCCTTCCCAGAGCGACGGCTGTACGCCCGTACCCATGCCTCGCAGGGACCGCGCAAGCTCCGCAGGATCGTTGCGAAGTCGGGCTTCGATGGTACAGCGTAACAACTTCTCGTCTCGCGCCAGCGACGCGAAAATCGGCTGCCGATACCAGTA
Organism: Rubrobacter sp.; assembly: GCA_016781635.1. Classification (GTDB taxonomy): domain Bacteria; phylum Actinomycetota; class Rubrobacteria; order Rubrobacterales; family Rubrobacteraceae; genus Rubrobacter_F. The sequence continues at coordinate 4,015 of JADDPY010000149.1, read as the reverse complement.
CCGGAGGAACGTCTCGAAGCCTTCGGACTCCAATCGCAGCGCCTTCTCCTCGTCGGCGGCGCGGCGCAATGCTCGTTCGTCCGCGCTCTTCAGCCCTGGCGAGGCAGATTCTAGAAAGAGCCCTGCACAACGCTCCGGGTGACGCAGCGCGAGGTACAGCGCGAGGCGTCCGCCCATCGAGTAGCCGACGATCGCCGCCCGCTCCGACCCCACCTCGTCGAGCACGCCGACCACGGCCCGCGCCGCCCCCTCGATGGTGTAAGCCTCGGGTGGAAGCCCCAGCGAGGCTCCATGCCCCGGCAGGTCTACGGTTACCGCGAACGCCCGATCTCCGATCGACGTCGTCACCCCGCGCCAGTCGTCGGAAGACCCCATGAAGCCGTGCAGAAAGAGTACCGCAGGGCTCTCCGGAGGGCCGGACGAAACGTGATGCAGTTTTACCCTGACGGGCGGGAGCGTGCGATCTTCTCCCGCCCCTTGCCCGGTTCCGGGGAGCCACCGGGGCGGATGATCGGGTACCGTCAGCGCAGGTGCCTCCCGATCTCCGCCGAGAGCTGCCGGTGCAGCGCGAAGTTATCCTCGCGATCGGTCTTCACCTCGATCAGGGTAGAGCCGTCTCGGGTGTGGGTTGCTCGATACGCCTGGGCGAATTCAGCCACCGTACGCGGGCTCTCGTATCCGAGTCCGAACATGCTCGCAGCCGGCTCGAAAGTTACGCCCTGCGGCGTCCCGAAGTACGGCTCGAAGAATTCCTGGTGTCCGGAGACCGGAAGGAAAGAGAAGATGCCGCCGCCGTTGTTGTTCAGGACCACCACGGTCACGGGCAGGTCGCGGAGCATGGCGAGAGAGTTGAGGTCGTGCAGCAGGGACAGATCCCCGATAACGAGCGTGACCGGCGCCCCAAGACCGCGGGAGAAGCCGGCGGCCGTGGCGACGGTGCCGTCTATACCGCTCGCGCCCCGGTTAGCCGCAACCGGAACGGGAGCGCCGTCCGTTGTGGCAAAGGCGTCGAGGTCCCGGATCGGCATGCTGTTCGCCACGACGAGACCATGCCCCTCCGGCACATGACGCGAGAGGAGACGCGCTACAAGCGGCTCGGTCAGGGCTCCATCCTCCGGGAGCAGTAAGTCCAGGTTCCGTCCTACCCCCTCGGAGGCTTCACGCCAGCCCGAGAGCCAGCCATCCTCCGACGCCCCGGCCGTGACGCTCCTTCCCAGAGAGGCGCAGAAGTCCACGACGTCGGCCTCGACGCTGTGGGTGACAAAGTGGCCCGGGTCAAGACGGGAAGGGTTCTCGCGCACGACGACGTAGGGGTCGGGACGTCTAGAACCCAGGAAACCTTCGAGGCGCTTGGATAGAGCCCGGCCGCCAACGTGGAGCACGGCCTCCGGCGCGTGCGTCGACGCGAACTTCTCGCTCGACAGCAGAGCGTCGTAGTGGGCGACGACGCTCGGGGAACCCGTTGCAAGCCGGACCTGAGAGCCGATGTCCGGCAGAAGCGGCCAGCCCAAAGCACCCGCGAGCTTCACGACGGCCTCGCCCTGCTCGCGGGAGGCGAGGCGGCCGGCCACGACGAGGCCGCGTCCGACGGGACGAAGAGCGTCCCGGATAAGCCCTACCTCCGCCGCGTCCACGCCGGGTTTCGTGGCCGCGTATCGGGTGTAAGGCTCGCCGCTAGACCTCCACGAAGCCGGCCCGGTCGGGACTTCTTCGTCGGGCCCTGGTAAGAACGGCTCGCGGAACATGAGGTTCAGGTGTACCGGGCCGGAAGGGGCGCGCCGGGAACGGTAGACGGCCTGGTCCACGGTGGTCAGGACCATCGTTGGTTGGATCCCGGGATCAGGGGCCGGCAGGTCGAAGCGCCAGCGGACGTAGTCGCCGAAGATGTCGGGTTGATCAACCGTCTGGTTGGCGCCGGTCTGGCGGAGTTCAGGCGGGCGGTCGGCGGTCAGCAGAATTATCGGCACGCCGTCGACGGAGGCCTCCACCACGGCGGGTAGTCCGTTGGCGACGGCGGTGCCGGAGGTCGTGACCCAGGCCGCCGGCCCTCCGGTCGCCCTGGCGTACCCGAGGGCGGCGAACGCCGTGCCGCGCTCGTCGAAGTGGACGAGGGTGCGAGCCTTCGGGTTGGCGGCGAGGGCGGCGACCAGCGGCGTCGAGCGCGAGCCCGGAGCGACGCAGAAGAGGCCGACGCCCGAGCGCAGCAGCTCCTCTACGATAAGGTCCGCCCAGAGGCGGTTAAGAGCCGGTGTCGTGCTCTTCGGGGTCAAGCCCGAACACCTTGGTGAAGTCCGAAATTTTCTGCTCTATCTCCGCCCACTCCCCCTCGGGCGTCGAGCCGACGACGATCCCCGCCCCGGAGTACAGCGCGAGCGTCCCGCCCCGCACGAGCCCCGAGCGTATCCCGACCGCAAACTCGGCATCGCCGGATCCGAACCACCCGACGGGACCCGCATACCACCCGCGGTCGAAGGGTTCCAGGGCCCGGATCTCCTCGAGCGCCCGGTCCTTGGGGTAGCCCCCGACGGCCGGCGTCGGGTGCAACGCGGCGAGCACCTCGGCGTCCGTAACGCTCTCGCCGAGCGTGCCCCGTATCCTCGATACAAGGTGGCGTCCCCGCGCCAGCTTCATCTCGGAGGCCTTGTCCTCGACCTCCAGGTCCCCGCACAGCGCGCCCAGGCTCTTCCTTATGCTGATCCGGACAAAAGAGTGCTCGGCCTGATCCTTCGCGCTCCCCAGCAGCTCGTCGCGCAACTCGGCATCGCCTGCCGCGGAGGCGCCGCGGGGCCGGGTACCGGCAACGGCCTCGCTGGAAATCTCCCGCCCCTCACGCCGGAACAGCCGTTCCGGCGACGCCCCCACGAACGCCGCCCCCTCTTCCGGTTCCACGAGAAAGTGGAAGCAGTCAGGGGTCGCGGCCCGCAGGTTATGCATCAGCACGACCGCGTCGATTTCCTCCTCGAACCCGAACTCGACCCGGCGCGCGAGGACAACCTTGTCCATCCCCCCCGCGGCGAAGGCTGCGAGCGCCGACCCTACGTTCTCGCGCCACCCCTCAAGATCCGGCTTATCGGCGCGCGAAACTGGTATCGGTAGGGAATCGCCGTGTCCGGGCACATCCCCCGGTAGCGACAACCCCTCCACCTCTTCCAGCACTTCCCTGGCCTTGTCCGCGTCGCGCGGCAGGATCAGGTTGCACGCAAGCACCGTCTCGTCACCCCGGCGGCAGAGCTCGAAGCGGGGCAGGACGAAGCGGTAACCCCCGAACTGCCCCCATTCCTCACCGGGGTGAGCCCCGGGATCGAAGCGCAGACCACCGTAATATCGTGCCCCGGCGACCCTCGACCGCAACAGGGCAAGACGATCGCGCAGCGAAGCGTCATCGGCGGGCCCATCGCTCTCCACGACATCAGCCGCCCCGACCGCGGCCACGGCGATCCCGTCCTCGCGACCTTCCCAAAAAGATCTCGGCCTCACGGCCTGAGCCCCGAGCCAGCGCAACGGGTCCAGATCTCCGGCGGGCACTTCGAGGCGTAGGATCCGGCTCTCTCCGGTGGAGCCGGCGTCGTGCTCCAGGGCACGACTCATCGCCTCGGCCAGCATCCACCGGGTGTCGTTACCTTCTAAACTAGCTCTTTCAAGGCCTCTACTCAGCAAGCTGGCGGACCCCCTCGATCGCGTGAAGTATCCGGTCCATGTGTATAAATTAATCTATCAGGGCTCGTGTGTCCGTAGAGCGGCTCCGCTCACACTTCGTGGCGCCGCTCGTACAATCGGGGGTATCCCTCCTTGTACCCGGTGTAAGCCCGCTCGTAAGGCTCCGTATCCTTCGGGAGCACGGTGGCCGTGGGTTCGGGAGCGAGGGGCAACGTCGCGAAGGCCGACTCGTAGACGCCGCTCGCAACTCCGGCCAGAAGCGCACCACCCCGGGCCGAGGCAACGGACGCGACGCCCGTGGGCAGGATAAGCAGGGGGCGGCCGAGGACGTCCGCGAGCATCCGGCGCCAGGGCTCCT
>JADDPY010000006.1 GCA_016781635.1 Rubrobacter sp. | reverse complement strand
GTCCCGCCGGAGACCAGGTTCACCCCACCCTCCATCAGCCCGTCCGCAAGAGACCTCGCGTTCTCCACGATCTTTCGCGCGTAGTCCTTGAAGTCCGGCCTCAAGGCTTCGCCGAAAGCTACGGCTTTACCGGCGATGGCGTGCATGAGTGGGCCGCCTTGCATCCCCGGGAACACGCGACTGTTGATCTTTTTGGCGAACTCCTCGCGGCTCAGGATCATGCCGCCCCTCGCCCCCCGCAGCGTCTTGTGCGTGGTCGTCGTGACGATCTCGCTGTGGGGAACCGGTGACGGGTGTACATCGGCCGCCACGAGCCCCGCGATGTGCGCCATGTCCGTCAGGAAATAGGCCCCGACCTCGTCGGCGATCTCGCGAAACTTCTCGAACTCCAGGACGCGCGGATAGGCGCTCGCCCCTGCGATGATGAGCCTCGGCTTCTCACGACGCGCCGCCTCGCGAACCTCGTCGTAGTCTATGTAACCGTCCTCACCAACCCCGTAGTGAGCGAAATCGTACATGCGGCCGGAGAAGTTGATCTTCATCCCATGCGTGAGGTGCCCCCCGTGCGCGAGGTCCATCGAAAGGACCTTATCGCCAGGCTCGATCAGAGCGGAGTAAGCGGCCTCGTTGGCCTGACTCCCCGAATGCGGCTGCACGTTCACATGCTCCGCACCGAAGATCTCCTTGGCCCGCTCGATCGCGAGCACCTCGACCTTGTCCACCTGCTCGCAGCCCCCGTAGTACCTCTTCCCCGGGTAGCCCTCCGCGTACTTGTTTGTCAGCACCGAGCCCTGCGCGGCAAGCACCGCCGGCGACGCGAAATTCTCGCTCGCGATCAACTCAATCGTCGTTCTCTGACGCTCAAGCTCACCGTCAAGCGCTGCCTGAACCTCTGAATCAACCTCAGTGTACGGGCCTATCATTCTTCTACCTCCGGTTCACAGTGAAGCTCACTTATAGTTCAGGGTTAGAGGAAGTCTGTCCTGGAGCAAAGTCGGTATTGCGTAGTGAAAGTGGTGCTGTACCCCCACGCCTCTCCCCTGCCGATCGCACGGACCGTGAGAGTATAAACGTTGCACACTACCGCCTCAAACGAGGGGTGTGGCGCATCTCACCTCTCGATCAAGCGCGAAAGCGCCGCCTCATCCAGACCGGCGCCGGGCCTCAAGATCACGACGTGCCCCCCGGAAAGGTCCACGACCGTCGAGGCCTCGCCGCTCCCCGGTTCGCCATCCATCCTGAAGTCCGCAGCCTCCCTGATGGCAGGGACCACGTCGTCGATCGACGCCGGCGCAGGCCCCCCAGAAAGGTTGGCGCTCGTGGCGTACAGAGAGTCCCCGTACTCGGCGAGTAGTTCCCGGACGATCGGGTGGTCGGGCACGCGGAGGCCGATCGTTTCGCCTAGCTCCCGCTCCAATACAAGCGTAAGGGGGCCTGGCCAGAGGGAGTCCGCGAGCGCCTTGGCGACAGGTGGAACGCGGAAGGCCAGTGCGAAGGCGCTCTCCGTAGAGGGGCAGAGAAGGGCTATGGGCTTTGCGGGGTCCCTACCCTTGATCCCGGCGAGCCTCGAAAGCCCCCGCTCGTCGGCCACGAGCCCGACGACAGTTTCAGTCGGCACGAGCCCGACTTTGCCTTCGCGCAGGAGTTCTGCAGCCTCCCGAGGGGTGGCGGACCTCAGGTACCTGCTCCCCACATCAGTAGGGCGACCCGTGGCACGCCGGTGAGGTCTGAGGTGGTGCCTACCGGCGAAAACCCGAAGCTCCGGCCCAGCTCCAGGACCGACCGATCCTGGTCATGGCCTATCTCCAGCACTACGTCAGCCCCTTCGGTCAGGAGCGGGGGCGTCTCTTTGAAGATGCGCCGGTAGAACCCGAGCCCGTCGGGCCCTCCGTCGAGAGCGCCGTGCGGGTCCCAGTCGCGGACCTCGGACGAGAGACCCTCGATCTCCGCGCTTGCTATGTAGGGTGGGTTGGAAACGAGGACGTCGACGTTTCCACACAGGACATCTAAGCCGGCGGCTATGTCAGCGTGGTGAAAGCGGACCTCTACACCGGCGCTCCTGGCGTTGGATCTAGCCACGTCCAGGGCGCCTTCGGAGACGTCGGAGGCGTGTACCTCGCAGCGGGGACGCTCTTGGGCGATGGCGACAGCGATGGTCCCGGAGCCGGTGCCGATATCGAGGACTCGACAGGAACCATCACGTTCGTCGATACGGGTCAGGGCGACGCTCACGACGCTTTCCGTGTCGGGGCGTGGTATCAGGGAGTGCTCGTCGATGTCGAGCTTGAGATTCCTGAAGTACGTGTAGCCGAGGATGCGCTGCACGGGCTCACGGTTGAGGCGACGGGAGATCCAGCCCCCGTACGTCGCCGCCTGCTCGCCGGTCAGGGGTTCCTTGAGCCGCACTGCATCGCCGCGTCGGGCATCAAGGAGCTCGGCCATGAGGATCTCGGCGGACGCTGCGGGCTCCGGTACTCCGGCCTCCTTTAGCCTGGCCGCTGCCTCCCGAACCGTACGGTAGGCGCTCGCCGACGCTAAGTTATCTGCCTCGCCCATCGGCATTCGCTTCTGCCGCGAGCTTCTCGGCTCGCTCCTTGGCAAAGAGCGCCTGGGTAAACTCTTCCAGGTCGCCACCCAGCGTGGCTTCGAGGTTGTGGGAGGTCACGCCGACCCTATGGTCCGTGATGCGGCCCTGGGGGAAGTTATAGGTGCGGACCTTTGCGGAACGGTCGCCGCTGCCGACTTGAGCGAGGCGCATCTCGCCGGCCTGCTTCGCCCGCTCCTCCATCTCGCGCTCCAGAAGGCGCGATTTGAGGATGCGGAGGGCCTGCTCCTTGTTCTGAAGTTGGCTCTTCTCGTTCTGACACGTCACCACGAGGCCGGTGGGCTTGTGCGTGATCCTGACTGCGGAGTCCGTCGTGTTCACGCTCTGGCCGCCAGGGCCGCTCGAACGGTAGACGTCGATCTCCAGGTCGTTCGGCCCGATCGCGACCTCTACATCCTCGGCCTCGGGCATCACCGCGACGGTCGCCGTGGAGGTGTGGATGCGCCCCTGGCTCTCCGTCTTCGGGACCCGCTGGACCCGATGCGTGCCACCCTCGTGCTTAAAGACGGAGTAGGCAGCATCACCCTCGATCTCGAGGATGACTTCCTTGTATCCCCCGACCTCGGCCGGGCTGGAGGAGAGGATCCGGTGCTTGTAGCGCAGCCGCTCGGCGTAGCGCGTGTACATCTCTGCTAGCTCGCCCGCGAAGAGCGCAGCCTCATCCCCGCCCGCGCCAGCCCGGATCTCGACGATCACATCCTTGTCGTCGTTCGGGTCGCGATCGACGAGCTCGACCCGGATCTTCTCGGAGAGCTCCAGTATTTTCTCCTCGGCTGCTTCGGCCTCCGCGGCGAAGAACTCCCGCTCCTCGGCGTCCTCGGCGCTCGGCGCGAGCTCCCGCGCCTCCTGGCCTTCCTTTATGGCATCGAGCAGCGCCTGGGATATCTCCGCCCCGCGCCGCATCTTCGAATGCTCCTTGGCGATCTCGGCGTAGCGGCGCTGGTCGGAGTAGATGTTC
>JADDPY010000435.1:11801-14116 GCA_016781635.1 Rubrobacter sp. | reverse complement strand
TCCATCCCCGGCATCTGCATGTCGATTAAGGCGAGGTCGTAGGGTTCGCCCAGGTCCGCGGCCCGGTGCATCGCCTCCAATGCTTCCGGACCGCCCTCCACGCTCGTGCTTCGTATGCCCCACGGGACGAGTTGCCCCTGCAGTACCTTGCGATTGGTCTTGTTGTCGTCCACGATCAGGACGCGCAGGCCCTGGAGATCGGCGCGGGGTACGGTACCGGTCCTCGGGGCGTCGTTCTCAGGCTGCTTCTTGAGGGGCAAGGTGAAGGAGAACGTGCTTCCTTTGCCGCGGGCGCTCTCCACCCAGATCTCGCCGCCCATAAGCTCGACGAGCTGCTTGCAGATCGCGAGCCCGAGGCCCGTCCCGCCGTACTTGCGCGTCGTCGAGGCGTCGGCCTGGGAGAAGGAACGGAACAACTTCTCCCGTTGCTCGTCCGTCATTCCGATGCCGGTGTCAGAGACGTCGAAGCGTACGACGGTAGGGCCGTCCCCGTCCGGCTCCCCGATCAAGCTGGTGTGTAGGACTACCTCGCCCTCGTCGGTGAACTTGATAGCGTTGCCGAGGAGGTTCGTCAGGACCTGTCTGAGGCGGAAGGGGTCCCCGGTCAGGTCGGTCGGTACGTCGTACTCGACGAGACCGACCAGCTCCAGGCCCTTGACGTGGGCATGCTCGGCCAGCAGGCTGGCGAGGTCCTCGACGACGTTCCTCAGGTCGAAGTCGATCTCCTCCACCTTGACCTTCCCGGCCTCTATCTTCGAGAAGTCGAGGATGTCGTTTATGACCATGAGCAGGTGCTCGCCCGAGGAGCGGACAGTTTGAGCGTACTCGCGCTGCTCGGGGTCGAGAGGGGTGTCCATCAGGAGTTCGGTCATGCCGATGACGCCGTTCATGGGCGTGCGGATCTCGTGCGACATGTTCGCTAGAAAATCGGACTTCGCCCTGTTGGCGGACTCCGCGGCCTCGCGTGCCTCCAGCATCGCCTCCTCGGCGCGCTCGCGCTCGGCCACGAGACCGAGCTGCTTTCCGGCCTCGGTCATGACGGCGAGCAGCGCGTCGTCGGGCTTAGCGGCCTCCGTGGAGAAGAACTCCAAGACGGCCAGTACCTCGCCGCCGACGCGTATCGGGAAGGCGAAGGCGGCCCTGAGCCCGTGCTCCTCCGCCAGCTCGGCCCTCGGGAAGTTCCCGTCCTCGGTCACGTTCGACAGCCAGACGGCCTCCCCGCTTGCCAGTACGCGGCCCGGAAGCCCGACCCCGGGCAAAAAGCTGATCTCCCGGATCGCCTCCATGAATGGCGCGAACCTTTCGGAATCGTCGGTGTGCCAGAGCCCGGTGGAGACCAGGATATCTTCTGCGCTTTCTTCCCCCGAGGGACGCACGTAGCCATGCCCGAGGGGCCACCCGGTGTAGGAGCAGACTTCGTCCAGGCAGGTCTGGACCGCCTCCTCGATCGTCGACGCTTCGTTAGAGGCGGTTGCGACGGTGCGGATCAACTGTATGAGGGCGTTGTTTTTGCGGAGCGTCTCCTCGGCTCGCTTGCGCTCGGTGATGTCGCGGATGATGCCGGTGAAGAGTAGCTCGTCCCCGTCGCGCATCTCGCCGAGGGAGAGTTCTATGGGGAACTCCTCGCCGTCCCTGCGAAGGCCCGCCAGCTCGACCGGCCCCTGCCCCACCACGCGAGGCGCCCTCGTCTCCAGGTAGCGGCGGAAGCCCCTCTCGTGCAGGCCCCTGAAACGCTCGGGCATCAGGATCCTGAGCGGCCTGCCGACCACGTCCTCCGCGTCGTACCCGAAGGTGTGTTCGGCCGCGCGGTTGAACGAGCGGATGAGGCCGTTCGTCGTCATGGTTATGATGGCATCCAAGGCGGCGTCCACCACCGCCCGGTTGCGCGCCTCGCTCTTGCGCAGGGCCTCCTCGACGCGCCTGCGGCCCGTGATGTCTTGAATCTGGGAGATAAAGTAGAGGGGCTCTCCGGAGACACCGCTGACCAGCGAGACGTTCAGTAGGATCCAGACCTCCCTGCCTTCCTTGTGCAGGTAGCGCTTCTCCATCTCGTGCGTTTGTACCTCGCCGTCCAGCAGGCACCGCATGAGGCCGAGGTCGGCCTCGAGGTCGTCGGGGTGCGTTATGTCCTGGAAGGTCTTCTGGAGTAACTCTTCCTCCCCGTAGCCCACGATCTCACGCAGGGCGCGGTTGACCTGTAGCCACCGCCCGTCGAGGCCAACGAGGGCCATGTCTATGGACGCATCCCAGAACGAGCTCCTGAAACGCTGCTCGCTCTCGCGCAGGGCCTCCTCGGTACGCTTGCGCTCGGTTAC
>JADDPY010000435.1:1683-11668 GCA_016781635.1 Rubrobacter sp. | reverse complement strand
CGGTACGCTTGCGCTCGGTTACATCCTGCACGGTCCCCTCGTAGCCCACCGGCTTCCCGTGCTTGTCGTAGAGGGAGCGCGCATTCATGGAGATCCAGATAATTCCCCCGTCTCTGCGGCGGAACCGGGTCTCGAAGTTGGAAACGAACCCGTCGCGCCGCACCAGGCGGACGAACTCGGTTCTCTCTTCGGGGTCCGCGTAGAGCTGGCGCGCGAGATCGGAGATGCTCGACACCATCTCCTCCGGCGAGCCGTAGCCGGTCATATGCGCGAGCGCGGGGTTGGCCGTCAGCAGGCGGCCATCGAGCGTGGTCTGAAAGATGCCCTCGGCGGCGTTCTCGTAGATCGAACGGTACCGGGCCTCGGCCTCCCTGAGCTTCTTCTCGACTTCCTTGCGCCTCGAGAAGTCGCGGGCGATCGTCGAGATGCCGACCACGCGTCCGGACGCATCCTTTATGGGGGAGACGGAGAGAGACGTCCAGCAGGCTCCCGTCCTTCTTCGTGCGCACGGTCTCGCGGTATTCGACGGCCTCGCCCCGCCAGATGCTTTCCAGGATGCCCGGGACCTCGTCCTGCCGGTCGGGAGGAACGGTAACGGAGATGGACCTCCCCACGATCTCCCCGGCAGCATAACCGTAGAGCTTCTCGGCCCCGACGTTCCAGCTTCTTACGGTACCGTCGAGATCCAGGCCGATAATGGCGTCGTTGGAGGACTCAACGATGGACGCGAGCCGCAAGCTCGCGCTCTTACCCTGCTTGCGCTCCGCGTCGAGCCGTCCGACGAGCCAGGCGCTCCACCACACCAGGGTGGCCAGAATGGCGACGCTCGACGCCACGAGCAGCGACGCCCCGAGTGCGGTCCCGTATAGCCCCACCCGTTGCCCCTCCAGCCTCAACCAGCCGAGCACCGGTGGGACGAGGACGACGGCGGGCAACAGCCTCCGCGCCATGGCGCCACCCGCTCCCCCGCTGTTCACGAGCTCCATGATCCCGCGATCCGGCCTCGCGCAGAGCGCGCCGACCGCGAGCACGACGAACGTCAGGGCGGTGTGCCGTGCTATCGACATCTGCGAGGCGGCATACAGCGCGCTGGCGCCGTAAGCGTAGCCGATCAGGGCCAGGAGGGAGATGCCCATCGCCGCCAACGTGAGAAGCTGTGCGGGCTAGACACGGCTTATACGTAGATCTGGAAGCAGCAGGGCCGCGCCCACGAGGGCGAAGCAGAGCGCCGTGGTAGGTGAGATCCCGCCGGACTCCCCTGCCCCGGACTCGCCCCCAAACAGCAGGCCGGAGACAAACCCGAGCAGCCCCAGGAGGACCACGATCAGGGCGAACCCCCGCGAGAGCGCACGAACGCGGCCCTCCGCCATCAGAAACAAAGACGCGCCGCACAGGACGAAGGCGAAAGCAGTCGCGGGATTCATCGCGACGAGCCCGGAGAAGACGCGCTTCAAGGCCTCGACGTCGAGGATCCATCCCGCGAGCACGAAAACTCCGATCGCGGCCACGAGGACCCCCGCCCAGCGCGAAACGTTCTTCGAGACGGCCACGATCTCGGGCAACGCCGCGCTCCGGGGACCGACCTTCGCGCCCTCTCTAACGACCGGCTCTGCCATGAGGCCTCACCCGGCCTCGCAAACGGTGCGTGGTTCAGAACTCCCCGCACACAAACCAACAGAAAAACCATCATACCGCTTGCCTTCCTTTAACCGCTGTACAGCTCTAATAAGAATTATCGGTTGAAGAGCACCAGAGCTTTAACCCGGTAAACAGGTGCCGCAGCCCTGCAACACGGCTTCTGGAACCTGCAAAGCCGCGGCTTGCGGCTCTGTTACGCCGGTGGTGAGAGACGGATCACATCCCGCCCCGCAAGCCCCCCGAATTTCACCAAACTTTGTTATGTTTATCTCATTCAAGCAGACTGGCGAGACGCAGGAGGAGAAGGCCTTGCAACAAACCGTCCCCCACCTTCGGGTCAGCGCCGAAGTTCCCCGGCTCAAAGGTCTCCCGCTAGTCGGTAACCTGCCGCAATTCCAGCGGCGCCCGCTCGCCACCCTGCTCAGGGTCGCGCGCGAAGGGGGCGACGTGGCGCGCATAGACCTGGCCTCGGAGCGGTTTTACCTCCTCAGTCACCCGGAGCACGTCCGGCACGTGTTGCAGGAGAACCCCAGAAACCACGTGAAGGGGTACGACAAGGTCGCGGTACTGCTCGGGAACGGGCTCGTGATGAACGAGGGGTCTTCCTGGCGCAGGCAACGCCGGCTCATGCAGCCAGCCTTCCATCGGAGGCGCCTTGCGGGGTTCGCGGAGGTGATGGTCGGGGAGACCGCGGAGATGCTTGACGGGTGGGAGGCACAGGCCTCCGCGGAGAAGTCCCTCGACGTCGCGATGGAGATGACGTTGCTCACGCAGCGCATCATCGTGAAGACCATGTTCGGCGCGGACGTTGCGGAAGAAGGCGAGAGGATCGCCCGCGCCTTCGGGACGGCGCTCAGAGGGATCGACACGCGGTTCGTAATCCCGCTGTGGATGACGCGCCTGCCCCTGCCGGCGAACCGCCGCTTCGAGAGGGCGCTCTCGACGATAGACGAGACCGTACACCGGATCATCCGCGAGCGCCGCCGCGGGGGTCGGGAAGACGGAGATGACCTCCTCGGTATGCTCATGGGGGCGCGCGACGAGGAGACCGGGGAGGGAATGTCGGACCGCCAGATCCGGGACGAGGTCACCACGATCTACCTCGCGGGCCACGAGACGACGGCCGTGACCCTTGCGTGGGCCTGGTACCTGCTCTCCAAAAGCCCGGATGTCGCCCGCGGGGTCCGCGAAGAGGTCCGGCGCGTACTCGGGGACAGGACGCCCGGGATCGAGGACCTGAAGGACCTCACGTACACGAGGGCGGTTGTGGACGAGACGCTCAGGCTCTACCCCGCGGCGTGGATGATCTCCAGAAAGGCGGTCGGGGAGGACGAGATCGGAGGTTACCGCATCCCTGCGGGCCAGGTCCTCTTTCTGAGCCCCTACGTCACCCACCGCAGGGAGGACCTCTGGCCCAACCCGGAGGGCTTCGACCCCCACCGCTTCTTCTCCGGGGACGGGGACGATAGGCCGCGGTTCGCCTACTTCCCGTTCGGGGGCGGCCCGCGCATATGCATCGGCAACAGCTTCGCGCTGATGGAGGCCACCCTCGTCGTCGCGACGGTGATGCAGCGTTGCCGGCTAGACCTCGTGCCTGGTCAGACCGTGGAGCCGACCCCTAAAGGGACGCTGCGGCCCCGTCCGGGGGTGTGGATGATGCCGCGCGTCACCGGCGCCTCCTGAGGCAGGATGCGGGGATCTCCCGGCGGGTTCCTTCCGGAGTGTGTGCGAAGCATATGGTCGAGGTAAGCACGTCAGCCTGCGTGTGTGGTTCCCCGTAGCCGTCGAGGTCGAGGAGATCCGGGGCCCCTCATCCCCGGAGTTAGCGGAGTGGGCCGGGGCTAATGGAGTTTCACGGCCTCGAAGATGGCGGCCATGTCTTCTTCGCCGTGTCCGGCCTGTATCGCCTCGTCGAAGCGGCGCGCTACGGCCTCGGCGATCAGGGGGTGGAGCCCCCGCTCCCCGGCGGCTTCGAGGACGAGACCCGTATCCTTGCGAGCGAGCTTCGCCGAGAAGCTTGTCGGGAAGTCCTCCTCGATCATCATCTTGCCCTTGATCTGAGCGTAGGGCGCGCCGAGCGGGCCGCCCTCTATGGCCTCCAGAAAGCGCGCGGGGTCCACGTCGAGGGCCTCGGCGAGGGCGACCGTCTCGGCGAGGACGCCTAGGAGGCCTGTGATCCAGTTGTTGACGACGAGCTTCAAACGGCTCCCCGCCCCCGCCTCCCCGAGCCATACGACCTTGCTTGCCATCGGCTCGAAGATGGGCTCGCATCGCGGGCGCAACTCCTCCGGTCCGGAGGCGAGCACGATCAGCTGCCCGCTCTCGGCCGGCGCTTTCGTCCCGAGCACGGGGGCATCCACGTAAGCGATACTCTTCTCCCCGGCGATACCGGCGAGTTGCTCGTTCCCTTCCAACCCGACGGTACTCATCTGCAACCAGATGCCATCTCCGGAGAGTCCCGAGAGGGTATCCTCACCGAGAACCTCCGCGATGGTGCCGGCGTCGGTCAGCATCGTGATGACGAAACCGGCTCCATCAACGGCATCCTTCGGGCTGTCGGCAACGGTCGCGCCGCTGTCTGCGAGGGGCTCGGCCTTCTCGCGCGAGCGGTTCCAGACGCGCACCTCCATACCGGCACCGAGCAGGTTTCGGGCCATCGCGGCGCCCATAATCCCGGTCCCTAGCACGGCCACCACGTTCTCACTCCCCGCCATTCGCAAGGCTCCTTCCCTCTGTACACCGGTCTACCAAGTCGAATCTAGCACGGCCCCGCCACCCTATGGAGCAGGAGCAACGCTACTCCAGAAGGGGGACTACCTGACGGTAATGCTCTACCAACTCGTCGAAGCTCATCCGGTTGAGGCCGGAGGGGGACGGTAGAACGACGTCTGTCACCCCGGAGACGGCAGGATTCTCCTGCATACCCCACGATACCTTCGAGGTCGTACGGAACCAGCGGTACACGCCGATTCCGGCGTAAGCTACCACCCGGGGCTTGAGCACATCCAGTTTCTCCCGGAGCTCCTGGGCCCCGACCCTTATCTCCTCGCGCGAGAGCTCGTCGGCGCGGCGAGTCGGCCGCGGGCAGAGGTTGGTGAACCCGATGCGTAGAGTGTCGGGTAGCGCCTCGTCCTCCTCGGGGCGGTAGAGGCGGTCGGTGATACCGGAGGCATGCAGGACGCGCCAAAAACGGTTGCCGGGGTGGGCGTAGTGGTGCCCGCTACGTCCCGACGTGAGCGAGGGGTTGTAGCCGCAAAACACGAGCCGCAGGCCGGGCTTGAGGAGATCCTGGGCCATGGATGCCTACGGCGACGCTAAGTATGGCCCGGCACGGCGCCCGTACAGGTCCTACCCTCTCCGCCGGCCCCCGCCTCCGCGCTCTCCGCGTTCGCCTCTCCCGCCGCGCTCCCCGGAGGGCCGCTTGTGGACATCCTCGCCGAGCCTTAGCTCCGCGGTCTCACCCTCCTCGACCGGCGTCCCCTCGACGTATACGTCTTCGTCCCCGGTGCGGTCGCGGCTGATCGGCTCCCGGGGCCGGACCGGGGCAGTGTCGTCCTCCGAGCTCCCCGCGGAGATCTCGCCGCGTCCCCCACCTCCGCTTTCGCCTCCCCGGTTGTTGGGGAACACGATGTCGCTTACGGTGACGTTCAACTCGGTGATTTGTAACCCGGTGAGGCTACGGACCTGCTCCTCTACCTTCTCGCGGACCCTGTCGACGGTCTGAAGGATGTTCTTGTCGTAGTCCAGCGCCATGGTCATGTCGATCGCCGTCTCGACCCTGCCGACCTCGACGGAGATGCCACGCGTCTCGTCGTTCGAGGAACCGGTCGCCCTCCCCAACAAGCCGCCCGCGCTCCGGGAGGTGTTGCCGCCCATGTGAATGCCCTCGACCTCGTTCGCGGCCCGCCCTGCTATCCTTTTAACGACGGCGTCCTCGATGGTAGTGGTGCCACGCTCGCTGTCGAGCGGGCTCCCTTGCCGCTGACCTTCTCGTTCGCTCATAGCAGATCTATCCTCCCGTGTTCACAGTCTCCATCATAATGATTCCCCGGATGCACCCGGCGCAACCCTCGTAGGCCCCGCAACGCCTGCGAAAATCAACTCAAGGATGCCCAGTGTTTGCATTTTAATGCATGCAATAGGAGCAGAGGGACATGCAAATATCTACGTTCTGGACCGGGGTCCCACCGGTTTTTCGGAGGTACGACGCGAAGAAGTACAGGGTATACAGCCTGACGGAATAGAAAGCGTCGCCGGTGAAAGGCTTGGCTACGAGGAGCTGCGGTCGTGCTCTTCGACGAGATTGGGTACAAAACGATGGTAGTCGCCATCGGCGAGAAGTATGGGTTGTTCGAACCGGCCGGCTAGGACTCCCGCCGCCTGGGGCGTGTCGGAGGTCAAGAGTATCCATCGGAGAACAGAGGAGTTTTAGTGGACGGACAAGGTTTGATCGGGCTGGAGGCGTGGACGCCGGACGGTACGGCGATCGGGCGCGTGACGGAGGTCCTCACGGGGCAGGACGATGACGGCATCGTGGTGGTAACGCATGTCGTCGTGGAGCGCGACGGTGAGTACCAGGAGCTGCCGTTCTCCTCCGTCGACCTGGACCCGGAGGCGAACTTCGGAATCGTCCAGCCCGACGAGTTCGACGACGAGCCCGGCGAGCACGAGGACGAAGAGGTGAGGCCCCAGGGCTACGCGCCGAACCAGTCCGACGTCGACGACAGCCCGCACGACGGCCAGTTCGTCACCACACCCACCGACGAGCACGAGGCCGCCGATCCCGCGCAGGTAGCTTCCACCGAAGCCGGAGAGGCGAGCGCTTGGGAGGACGAGGGCTCGACCACCCCGGAGTCCGGCTACCCGCGCAACGACGTCTACATCAACCCGGAGACCGGCGACGAAGAACTCGACCCCGCCCTCAGGGACAACGAGACCTTGAAAGACGACGTGGAGGACCTCGTCAACGGGACGGAGTTGGAGGTTCGAGCCGAGAAGGAAGGCGTCGTGGAGCTTACGGGGAGAGCCGCGACGCAGGACGACCTCGATGAGTCGGTAGCGGAGATCATGGGCCTAGGCGGCGTCCTCGACGTGGACACCACAGATGTTAGCGTCGGGTAAGATGCGCCGGGAGTTTCGCAACGCCCGACCCGCTTCTCGGAGGAAGAGGGTCGGGATCGTCGAGGCACGGACGGTAGAAAGGACGGCATCTTGGTAGTAGCGGAGGTAAGCATCTTCCCAATCGGGACCGGGACCACGAGCGTCAGCGACTACGTGGCGGCAGCGGTCAAGGCGATCGAGAGCTCGGGCCTGAAGTGCACACTGGAAGCTATGGGGACGACGATAGAGGCCGAGACCCCGGAGGAGGCCTACGCCGCCGTGGCACGGGCGCACGCCGCCGTCTTCGAGCTGGGCGCGGGAAGGGCCTACGCGGTGGTCAAGGTCGACGACCGACGCGACGCCGCGCCGCGCTCCGGCGAAGAGCGGCTACGCTCGACCCAGGAAAAGCTGAACGCTGGCTAGACCGCAGAAGCAAATGGTAGAAGCGCCGCCTCCCTTCGGCTGGCGGCGTACCCTTTCGGGGTTACATAGTGCCCGGTAACGGGCCATGCGAGGGGGTCCGCCGGATACTTTTCGTCGAGCTTCTGGGGGGTCTCGGCGATGTGCTGATCTCGCTGGGCGCGATCCAGGCCCTCGCCCGTTCCTACCCCGAAGCGTGTCTCACGCTCCTCACTTTCCCGCCCGGCGTCGAGCTTCTGGAGGGGGACGGGTTCATCCACGAGAGCGTCTACGCCCAACCCGGGCGCGCCCGGGATGCTGTCGAGGATCAACTCGCCCGTGGGGGCTGGGACCTCGTCGTCTCCGACACTTCCTACGATGGCATAGACGCCCTCATCCGGGGCTCCGGTGTCCCTCGCGCGAAGACGAACCTGTGGCGCTCGCCGCCTCCGGACGAGTGCGTCGGCGAACGCTTCCTCAGCCTCCTGCTCTCGGACGGCCTGATCTCCGAGGGCTCCGTAGCCCCGCCCCTACTTCGCCTCGCCTCCGAAGAACGTGTCTCCGCCGCACGAGAGCTCGCCGGCCTCGGACGCCCCCTCGTCTTTCTCCTCCCCGACGCCGGCATGGAGGTCAAGCGCTGGCCGGAGGGGTCGTGGGGGGCTCTGGGCCGCGCCCTCCGCGAGCGTCACGGTGCGGGCATCGTCGTGCCCGTAGGCTCGGACGAGGGTCAGGCCGGGCGCGTCGCCGAGCTAGCAGGCGGAACGGTACTGCCACGCGGTACGCTTCGCGAACTCGCCGCCGCCCTCTCCCACGCGGACCTCGTCGTCGGCGCGGACACGGGCCCGGCGCGCATCGCCGCCTCCCTGCGGGTGCCGACCGTCACGCTCTTCGGCCCCTCCTGGCACGGCCGCTACGGCCAGCCGCCGCCGCACGTAAACCTCCAGGGCCACCCCGCCTGCCCCCAGCGCGACGTCTCGGACTTCACCCGGCAACCCTGCTGGTACGCCGGCGTGTGTACCCTGGAAGGACGCGCCTGGCACACCTGCCTGGAGGACATCCCCGTGGAGAGCGCCCTCTCGACGGCCCTCGATCTCCTGGAGATCGGCCGAACCGCGGCCCGTGGAGAAGCCACGCGTTGAACGGCGCGTGGGCGCAGGCCCGGCGCCTCCTCGTGGTGCGCCTGGACAACATCGGGGACGTGGTGATGACGGGTCCCATGCTGCGCGCGCTCAAGGAAAACCTGCCGGATGCGCACCTCACGCTCATGGCGAGCCCGGGCGGGAGCAAGGCCGCCTCGCTCCTGCCATGGGTGGATGACGTGCTCACCTGGCGCGTGGTGTGGCAAGACCTCGGCCGTCTCCCCCTCGACCCGGCCAGGGAGCTGGAGATGATCGAAGCCATGAAAAGCGGCGGATACGACGGCGCGGTCGTGCTGACCTCTTTCAAGCAGACGCCCCACCCGGCGGGCTACGCCTGCTACCTCGCGGGCATCCCCCTGAGGCTCGGCGAGTCGAAGGAGTGGGGCGGCGGCGTGCTCACGGACGAATTGCCCGCCGCCCCCGACGGGCTCCACCAGGCCGAGCGGAACCTGCGCCTCGTCGAACACGCGGGCTTCCGGGTTCGGGACCGCGCCCTTGGTCTCCGGGTACCGGAGGAGGCCCGGACCTCCGTCGCCGTCCTCCTGCAGGGACGCGGCGTCACACCGGGCTCGCCGTACCTTCTGCTCAACCCCTGGACGAGCGCCCGGTCTCGAAACTACCCCACCGACCGCTTCGCACTTGCCGCCCGACGCGTCGCGGAGGAGACGGGCTGGCCGGTGGTAGTGAGCGGCACGGAGGCGGATCGCGAGCGCGGGAGGGCCCTGCTCGGCCTCCTCGGGGATCGGGGGGTGGACCTGATCGGCTCGACCGACCTCGCCGGCCTCGCCGCGCTTGTCGAGGGGGCGAACCTCCTGCTGACGAGCAATACCTCCACCATGCACATCGCCGACGCCCTCAGAACCCCGGAAGTGGTGCTCTTCGCCGGTACGGAGCTGGAGGAGCAGTGGAGACCGCGCGACACTCCCTACCGCCTGCTCCGCCGCGAGACGTCGTGCAGCCCTTGTTACGCCTTCACCTGCCCGTATGCTCAGGAGTGCCTGGACATCCCGCCAGGGGAGGTCGCCGAGGCCTGCCTATCGTTGCTTTCCGAGGTCGAGGTACAAGCGTAAAGTTCTTGCGCGTAAGAACCTTACCGGAGGTTTTTCGGCACTCCAGCCCGCTTTTCTACAAAAGCTCTCGGAAAAGTCGAGTCTTCCGAGAAACGCACCGTCAGCGATACCAGGGGACTGGTCGCCGACAATACGGTTTGCAGGAGGTCGGTAGTTGCGCAAGCCAGCGCAAACAAGGGCGGCGCACGGTGCCGTATGGGCGGGTTCGTAGATCGGTGTGAAGATACTGCCCCCTCGCGGTCGAGCTTCTCCAGAGCCCTGACAAGCTGAGCCGTAATCCCGTCCCTACGCGCCCTTTCGGCGGCCCGCACCGATCGGATACCGTCAGGAAACCCAGCGCAGATCACGCCGGGGAGAGCCGTTGTGTACTACAAAGCTCGTTCGGTCTCTCCCTTCACGAGCACTGCGGCCGGATACTTAGCCGGTGGAATGGGTAGAGTGCCCGCCGACGACGGGGACCGGGATAATCGGGAAGGAACGAGCGGCACGACGCATGTGGCGATGGTGGCGGGGACATACCGGCCGGAGAGGGACGGCGTCGCCCACTACGTTCTGCGTCTGCGCGAGGCCCTCGCGAGGCGCGGTGTTTCCTCCTCCGTGCTAACCACCAGGGGAGCGGCCCGCGAAGCGTACGACGAC
>JADDPY010000435.1:0-1586 GCA_016781635.1 Rubrobacter sp. | reverse complement strand
ACGTCCAGCACGCCGCCGGCACCTACGGCTTCAAACGCGCCGTCTTCTTCCTGCCCCCCTTGCTGCGCGCCGCCGGGGTTCGCGCGCCCCTGGTCACCACGGTCCACGAGTACGCCTGGTGGGAGTGGGAGCCGCCGGGCGTTCCGCCCGCGCTCGTCGAGGCGATAAAGACCTGGGGACAGCGCCGCGGATTCTGGGACCGCGAGGACGGCTTCCTCCTCACCGAAAGCGACGCGCTGATCACGACCAACGCCCCGGCCGAGAACGCCATAAAGGAGCGGTTGCCCCACCTCGCGGGGAGGCTCCGGCGCATCCCCCTCGTCGCCAACGTGGACGTAGTGCCCGTCCGTAGGGAAGAAGCCCGGCGTGAGACACGCTCCCGGTTCGGTTGGCCCGCGGACGCCGAGGTGGTAGCCTACTTCGGCTTCCTGCACCCCGTCAAGGGGATCGAGAACCTGCTCAAGGCGCACGCGAGGCTTCGGGAGACGCGGCCCCGGGCGCGGCTGCTCCTGATCGGGGGCGCCGAGAGCCTCGCCCTCCCCGGGGAGGAGGCATCCTCCTACCGGGAAGAACTGCGCACGCTCTCCGGCAGGCTCGGGCTCGACGACACGGTCGCGATGACGGGGTACGTGGCGGAGGACGAGGCTTCCCGGCTGCTCTCGGGCTCCGACGTCGGGGCTTTGCCGTTCAATCAGGGGGTGACCCTCAAGAGCGGCAGCCTGCTCACTCTCCTCGGACACGGTCTGCCTACCATCGTCACCCGCTCCGACCCTCCGGAGCCGGACCTTTCGAGAGGGGAGATCTCGCGCGTCGTCGAACGGCGCGACGTCTCCGGCATCACCGATGCTATATCCGGCCTCCTCGCGGACGCCCCGGAACGCGAAGGGCTGGCCGAGAAGGGGCGTGCCTACGTGCAGAACCTCTCCTGGTCCGCCGCCGCGGAACGCCACGAGGAGGTCTACGAGCAGGTGCTGAAAAGGGGAGGCTAGCATCGTGGCGGCGGTAGACGTGCTCCTGCCGACCTACAACCGGCGGGAGTCTTTCCTGACGACGCTGGCGGGGCTGGCGGGCCAGGCCTTCTCGGACCTCAGGGTGGTGGTGGCCGACCAGAGCGCCGGACCGGTCGAGCGTTTGGAGGTCGCACGGGCGATGGAGCGCGTGATCCGGGCGCGCGGCGGCTCCGTCGAGTGGTACCACCGCAAGAAACTCAGGGGCATCGCCGAGCAGCGGGACTTTCTACTGAAAAAGGCGACGGCCCCCTACGTCCTCTACCTCGACGACGACATCTTCATGGAACCGTGGGTGGTCGAACGCCTCGTCCGCGTTTTGGAGGCGGAGGGCTGCGGGTTCGTAGGTGCGTTCCCCGCCGGTCTGACCTTCGTAGACGACGTGCGCCCGGAGCAACAGGTCGTCGAGCCATGGGAAGGTCCGGTGCGGCCGGAGGTCGTCGAGCCCAACACTACGGAGTGGGAGCGGTGGAACCTTCATCGTGCGGCGAACGTGATTCACGCCGCCGAAAGGTTACGATCCGCGGAGATTCTACGCTACAAGGTCGCCTGGATCTCCGCCTGCATCCTCTACGATCG
>JADDPY010000620.1 GCA_016781635.1 Rubrobacter sp. | reverse complement strand
TCACGAAGTATCATAGTGTTCGGAAATGGCGCCTGAACAGGCGGAATTAACCGATTTCAGTCAAATCATCATTCCGCTCAATGCCGTCAAATATCGTCCCGGTTGGCATCAAGGTTGGCATCAAACTGGGCTGCTTTCGACACCCGCAATAATGTCTAGTTGCACGAGACGCCCTGTCCTTCTTGGCCGGCGCCGAGCGAACCTTCGGGTAACAACTTTTTCACCGAGCTTACACCTGCAAGCCATTATCGATAATGCCTGGCGTTCGAGCGACAAGTGTCCGTGCAAAAGCGCTTGTCCGTCCTGGTGCCCGGGAATGGCGTCCTGCAGGCCGGGTTCTCGCAAACCTTCATGGGCAAGGCGCCGGTCATAGCAAAGTAGAGTTGCAGCCAGATCGCCGAGAGCAGGTCCGGGCAGTACCATGCCTGCGTGGGCCTGTAACCTTTCGGAGGGCCAGTGAACACGGCCTGCTCATCGAAAAAAGAGAGCTTCACCCCGGACACTCTTTTCTGCACCAGAGCCTTGAGTTTCACGTAGGCCCTGAAAGAAGGGTTGGCGGCCCCGAAGCCGGTCTCGTGCTCCTCCTCGTTCCAGTTTTCAACCAGCCAACGGTCTATCTCGGCGAGCGGTCTGGCTTTGGGAGAAGAACGGTCCTCGCGCAACTTGTAGATCCTGGCTTTGAGGGCTTCCGGCCCATCCTTAAAGAGCGCGTAGTAGAGATGTGCGGCACTGTTGGCCCTCCTGACCTCCTCCTTAAATTTCCTCATCGGCATGGGTGCCTGGTTTACCCTCGCCTGGTATATGCGGCGCCTCTCTTCGTCCTCCCGCTTAAGCAAGCCGTGCTCCTCGACCCAAGCAAGGATCTTGCTGTCTGTGGGTTCACCACGAGCCCCGAGGCGGGCGAATGAAGAGAAAAGCTCCGGGTCCTTCAACGGGCGTTTAAGGGTTTCGCTGCCCGGTTCCTCCACCTTCAGGAACCCGTTTTCGATCCTATAACTGTCCGCAACGGGCCAAACGAACTCGCTCAACTCTTCCCTATCCGCGACCTTTTTCGGTCCTAAATGCCCGACCAAAAACACCCCCAATAGTGCACGGTATTGCACGTCTAACATGCCATAATGCACGATTATAACAGAAACTAGACGTGAAAACGCTGTATAGTTTAGTGGAGGGAATGAAACGGCGATTCTCCTAGGACAAGGCGTTATCTGGATAACTGGAAGAGCATCGCGTCGCTTGCCGGGTCACGAGAGGTCCTCAAGAATGTGTATGGCATGAAACACAACAAAAAGGAGTGTGTACGAAGATGAACACGGAAAAGGGCGCTTGGATAAAGGTAGAGGAGATGCGAAAGCACCTTGCGATCTCCAAAACCAAGGCGTACGAGATAGCCACAAGCGGGTGCCTAGAGACGGTGAAAATCGGCCGCTGTTTGCGCATCAACGCGCAATCCTTGGAGCGCTGGTTGGAGTCACAGCGCTACCCGAGAGCGTGATTGCGGTGCAGGACGATGAGGAGGTGAAGATGACTCACCGTGAAGAGTTTGGCCGGAGGGTCCGGCTCAGCTACGGAAAGCGTCGTGGTATCGGTTCAGGACGAGACCCACCCCGTGAAATACAGCAACACCGATGGAACAGTCAACAAGACGGCAGATGAGAATGCGAAGGAGAAATATATGCGTTACTACGAAGAGAACAACGAGTTTGAGAATACGAGCAATGAGGATCAAATGGATGAAGAACACTTCATCGACTGTTTGCAGAGGTACCAGGACGTGTTCCTTGAGCTGGAAGGCATCTCTCGAGTTTTGGGAGCAGATCACCCCACCGTGAAGCTCATGACGGATGCCACGGAGGACCTGGACGAGGAGAAGTTGGAGGCTGCCCAGGCTGCTTTCGATGCTCTGCCCGAGCAGGTCGTGAACCGTGCCCGCCACCCGTGGATCGGATACCCGCCCCCTGCGGGCATCCGCGAGAAGCTCCGCAAGGTGCTGATCCCCGAGCTGGTGGGCGAGTCTTACGGGAAAGATCCGGTGGGGTGTTACCTGCAGATCGATGCTTACGAAGGCGATTGGGATTGGCCCGACTCGCACCCCGATCAAGATGGACACGTGATAGAAACGGCCCTCGTTTACGATCCGAAGGCCAGCGATTGGCCGGTCCACGTGCAAATCCTGGAAGGCTCCGACAAGAAGATCGTTAAGGACCTGCTGAGGAAGATCTTGGACAAGCTGGACGAGGATTGGGACGAGCTGACCGACCCCGACTCTTACCCGAACATCTTCCCCGTGGGTGAAGAAATCTTCCCCTGGTAAAGGGACCTCGAGCAGACCATAGCGGCGTTGCGAGGGATCACGCTCCGCAACGCCGCGCACAAACACCACAAGCAATTCGAAGCAAGAAAGTCGTATCGGGGTTAAGAAAACTCGGTCCGCTTCCGAAGGCGAACTTCGGGCGGCGGGACGCGGTGCGTCGCGCAATGCGCTCAACCAATCTAAACGATAACAAACCCATTTGGAGGAAAAATGGAATTTTATGGAATAACTGCTATTTGCGGTGCAGGACCTGCCTGTCATTTAGGCGAAGGGATGCCGAAACTGCTGACTCTGGGCGACCAAAAGGTCTTGCCGGTGTTCGGTGTGGATGCCAAGCTGCGAGCGTTCGTCGGTGTGCACCGCGCGCTGGAAGCGGCTGGTACGGAAGCCTTCGAGCCTGTTCTGCTCGGGGAGACCTACTTCGACGTGGCAGAGAAGATTTCCGCGGCCGTTGAAGCTGGCGAAGTCGAATTGGTCGTCTTCGACCCCGTGCTGAACGCGGAGGGGTGGTGGGTGAGCGAGACTTTCGAATGGCCCGCAGAAAAATTCTGCGACTTCTTCACCGCGGTCCGTCCCGTGGTGGAGGACGTAGCACGGAGAAGAGAGGACATACCCGCCGATCGTCAACCGAATCCGGAGGCCCTCGATAAGGCCCTGGATTGGTACATGGGGCGAATGGTGGCTTACATCCATGGCCCCTCTCGAATGTATAGCGAGTTGAAACAATTACTTGACTTGAAGGATTGAGGCCAAAAGAGCCGTCAACTGCCGGGAGGGTACGCCCCGTCGTGTCCTCTCGGTTTAACAAGAATTTGACTAGAAGGAGAATTTTTATGGAACTTTCATACGAGCATAGAGAAATGCTGATCGAGGAGTCCGGCATCGCGCCGGATGTCATGGAAGCTCGCGGATACCGCACGGTCGAGAAGAAGGCCGAGCTAAAAAGACTCGGCTTCTCCGAGGCCCAATGCGGCGTGCCGGGGTTACTGATCCCTATCAGGAGTCCGGCTGGAGAGATAGTGCTCTATCAGTACCGTCCCGACTCCCCGAGGATCAAGGATGGCAAGCCCGTCAAGTACGAGACCCCGTCCGGATCAAGGATGGCGCTCGATTTCCATCCGTTTGTGCAGGAGAAGCTTGGCGACCCTTCCGTGCCCCTGTTCGTCACCGAGGGAGTCAAGAAGGGCGATTCTCTGGTCAGCCGCGACCTTTGT